>VYCZ01000418.1:0-3379 GCA_009843675.1 Gammaproteobacteria bacterium
TGTTGAGTTACTTATTTTAAGTACAAAATAAGCAAATAACAGGAGCTGACAGTCAATGAGAAGTATTGCAGACATCATCAACGAGGCTTTCGAACAGCGCGGCAGCATTAACGCGGGCAACGCCGAAGCATCACTTAAAGAGGCCGTTAACGAGGCAATCGCCGGGCTGGACCGTGGCGAGATGCGGGTGGCGGAGAAACAAAACGGTGAATGGGTGGTCAACCAGTGGTTGAAAAAGGCCGTGCTGCTGTCATTTGCGTTGAACGACAACCGCGTGATGGAAGGGGGCTGGACCAGTTATTACGACAAGGTGGAACCCAAGTTTGC
The DNA here is from genome assembly GCA_009843675.1 of Gammaproteobacteria bacterium. Lineage (GTDB taxonomy): Bacteria > Pseudomonadota > Gammaproteobacteria > Eutrophobiales > Eutrophobiaceae > JAAXHV01. The sequence goes on from VYCZ01000418.1 coordinate 328, forward strand.
CGGGTACGGCCAGGACGATTTCACCGCGGGCGGCATGCGCGTGGTCCCGCCAGCCATGGCGCGTTACGGCAGCTACGTGGCCCCCAACGTCGTGCTCATGCCCAGTTACGTCAATATCGGCGCCTACGTGGATTCGGGCACCATGGTGGACACCTGGGCCACGGTGGGTTCCTGCGCCCAGGTCGGCAAAAACGTGCACCTGTCCGGCGGCGTGGGCCTGGGAGGGGTGCTGGAACCGTTGCAGGCGAACCCGACCATCATAGAAGACCATTGTTTTATCGGCGCGCGTTCGGAAGTCGTTGAAGGTGTAGTGGTCGGCGAAGGCTCCGTCATTTCCATGGGGGTTTATATCGGCCAGAGCACCCGGATTTACAACCGCGAGACCGGCGAGATCAGTTACGGCAAGGTGCCGCCCGGCTCGGTCGTGGTATCCGGGAACCTGCCCTCAAAGGACGGCAAATACAGCCTGTACTGCGCGGTCATCGTCAAGCAGGTTGATGAGAAGACCCGCGGCAAGATCAGTCTGAATGAGTTGTTGCGGGACCTGTAAACCCTGATCGGGCTGCCATAATTATGGGGTCAGAGTAAAAATTCTGGCGAATTTCTTACTCTGACCCCTCAGGCCTCGGCGTGCCACACCAGGGGGAAGGCATTCTCGTCCGTCGCCGGAGCGCCGGGACTGATGGAAACATGTTCCTGGGTGACGATCGGGTCTGTGCCCGGGCGCGGGTCCCAGCGGGCGTCATCGCCGAGCCAGCGCGTGGACAGGGCCAGGCGGCGCCGGGTGGGTGAGAAATTGCCGTGGGACGTGTGGATGATGGACGTGTTGAAGATGATGGCGTCCCCTGCCCTGGTCTCGTAAGACAGGAACTCGTAATTATCCCTCAGGGCGTTGAAATCCGGGATTTCCTCTTCGGAGCTGGATCCGATCCATTCCGCCTGGCTGGTGTCTTCCCCGCCGTCGGGCAACACCGGTCTGAACCATTTGTTCCAGGTATGTGAACCGCGCACGAATTCCAGGCCGCTGGACTTGAGATCAGCATCAGTCAGGGACAGCCACACCGAGCAGATCTGCTTGCCCTTGAACGGCCAGTACGGCAGGTCCTGGTGCCAGAAAAACTCTTCCGGCGTATTTGGTTCCTTTACGAACACGTGGTCGAAATAGATACGCGCGCTGCTCGACCCCATGGCCTGGGCGGCCAGTTCACCCACCCCTGAGTTGAACGCAAACTCCCTGAAGTCCGGATCGGTCGGCCACAGGTAGCGGTCATGCAGAAAACGCTCCTGGCTGCCACCTGGGTTGGTGTCATGCACCCATACGCTGGGGCTGGCAAGTTGCCGGTCTATGGCCCCGGTCATGCGTTCGACCCACACGGAATCGACGCATTGCGGCACCAGCGCCGCGCCTTCTTCCTGGTAGGTCCTTATTTCTTCGTCGGTAAGGTCTCTGTAGGCTGTGTCAGGCATGGTTTCTCTCCCGCTTTTTTCAGGTTTAACTATAGCGGTTTTTCCACTGTTATCAACTCCCGAAACGCCGGCTGATGCGTATCCCGTATTCCCTTCTGTCATTGCTGTTGATGATCAGGGTCGTGGGGTCGATGTCCAGTTTTGCCAGGGGATAGACTTCGTTGGTGAGATTGTCGCCGTACAGGGAGATGCTCCAGGCGCGGTTCGGGCTGGTCCAGGTCAGGGAGGCGTTGAGCCGGTCAACCGCCTCGATCTTGTTGAGCGGCGTATTGACCGGCTGGCCGAACATCCCGCCCCGGTGGTAGTAGTCCAGGCGGGACTCCAGGGTAGCGCCGCCGGGCAGGTTATGGACGTAGCGGGGCGACAATGAAACGGTTAATTCAGGCGTCAGCGCCGGCCTGTCGCCCTTGCCGATGCCTTGCACTCCCTCGTCCACCTCGGATATCTCGATATCGATATAGCCCAGGGCGAAGTGGATGTCAAAAGGGCCGGCAAGCTGCAACTTGCCTTCCAGTTCCAGGCCCGTGGCTTCGGATTCGGCGGCGTTCTGGGTCAGGGTGAGGAAGCCGTCATCGATCAATTCGTTGCTCTGCACCGCCAGGTCCCGGTAACGGACGTGGAACAGGGCGGCATGCAGCCACAGGCGGCTGCCCCAGGCGCCTTTTGCGCCGAGTTCAAACGAGTCGGCAAAGGTGGGGTCGAAGGCGACAAACGTGGCCGCGCCGGCGAAAGGCCGGGGCGGGTAGCCGCCGGCCTGGTAACCGCGCGCATAGCTGAAATAGGTGTTGAGGTTCCCGGCAATGCGGTACGAAAGCGCTGCATCGCCGCTGAATTCATCCCAGTCATCCTTGCGCTGCGCCGGCGCCGGAAAATAATGCAGGGATGCCAGGGCGTCTTTTTTATCATGGGTGTAACGGGCGCCCAGGCCCAGGACCCAGCGTTCGCCGAGATCGATATTGGCGTGGCCGAAACCGGCCCTGCTGCTGGTCTCCTGCTCCAGGTAGAGCCTCCCGTCAAAATCGCGGGTCGGTATCACTTCCGGGCGCCCGTCCGCCAGCCCGCCGGCGCGGAACACAAACGGACTGTCGTTGTATCCGTCTTCGTCAAAGGCGTAGAAACCGGCGATCCAGTCGCCCCAACCGGCGTTGCCGCGCAACTGTATCTCTACCGTTGTCTGGTCGGCTTCGCCGCGTTCGGGAAACTCGATCAAGGTCGCCCTGACCTTCTCATTGTCCAGCCCCCCCTCGTACCACATATCGCGATAGCTGAGGATCGCCCTGAGATTCAGCCGGTCCGAAATGTTCCAGTCTGCGGTCAGTGAGACCCCCAGGGTCCTGTCTTCCGTAGCGGTCAGGTCGTCGTTCACGGAAAAGGTATCATCAGGGTCCGCCGGCTGATCCTCGGGGCGGAGTCCGAAGCCGTTGGGGACATTGAAAACCTCGACTGCATGGGGCGCTATCCCCTGGTCCGAACGGGCAAGATCAGCGGTTGCCAGGAAACTCAGCGTACCTGACGCCTCCCAGAGCAACGCGACGCGGCCGAAGCCGCGCCGGATCTCGCCGATGTCCGCGTCGGGGTCTTCAAT
>VYCZ01000418.1:3389-5625 GCA_009843675.1 Gammaproteobacteria bacterium
ACCCGTGACCGCCACGGAGAGCGTCTCGGCCAGCGCCACATCGGCAAACAGGTGCCCGTCAATGCGCCCGAGACTGCCGGCCTTGATATCGAGGCGCGCGCTGTTGTCTCCCGCCGGCTCCCTGGTGACGATGTGCAGGGCGCCGCCCAGGGTATTACGGCCAGACAGGCTGCCCTGGGGGCCGCGCGCCACCTCGACCCGTTCAATATTCATGAGGTCCATGTTGGCGCCCATGTTGCGCCCCAGGTACACCCCGTCCAGGTAGATGCCCACGGACGGATCCGTAGTGATGATGTGATCCTGCACCCCGGCGCCGCGCATGAATACGGCTGCGTGCCCCGTGTTGCCCTGGCCGAAGTTTGTCTGAACGACGTTGGGCGCGAATTTCTCGACCTGGTTAAGCTCGGTGATCCCGCGCCGGCGCAGGTCATCTTCCTGCAGCACCGTGATCGCATTCGGGACTTCGTGTAGTGATTCCTCACGTTTGCGCGCGCTCACGACGATCTCTTCCAGGGTTGACGCCTGGGTTTGGGCGGAGACGGGAGAGAGGGGCATGCTGAATGCTGCCGCAAGTCCGGGAATGATTAACACCGGCCGAACGGCGCGCCATGTGCCATGCAGGTTCCGGCGTTTATCGATCATGGGCGAACACGTTGTCCTTTTGTATCGATGGGGTCAGAAATTGAGGGGTCAGAGTAAAAATTCTTTCATAATTTGTTACTCTGACCCCGGGTGTCCGGGTATCCCAGATATCACTTGTTTTTTCTGCGCCGGTATCTGACCAGGAAAAACGGGAACCCGGCAAGGTATAACCAGACCTGCGGGTTGGACAGGGCTTTCTTCAGGGCGTTGACGATATCGTCGGGGCTGACGTAGACCCGGGTCTGCATGGCCTGTTCCGGGGCGCTGTGGATGACCAGGTGATCTTTTTTGTACTCGAACTCGCCGAACATGAATTCGACGTCCGCCAGTTTGCTGCGCACTCTCATTGGCTCAGCTCTTCTTCAGGCGCCCCGTTTCCTGGGCGTAGGCGATCCTGTCTTCCAGCAGGCCTGATATGTCTTCCGGCGCATACCCTGCCGGGGGCGTGAACTGGCCGCGGGCATAAAGGTCATCGAATACCTCCTTGCAGATGGATACCTTCTCCGACAGGCTGCGGGGCGGGTTGCCGGGCGGAAACCGGTTGGGCGGATAGATGGGTTTGTCGTAGATCTGGCGAAAGCCCTCGGTGCGCAGGTCCACCCAGCAATTGTGGATGGTTTTCGTGCGGTGGTGCCGCAACGCTTCTATATCAATACCAACCGCCAGCACCTGTTCCTCGGGGTATGGCATGTGACGCAGGACCATGCCGGTATAATCGATGGCAAACGAGTTCCCGGGACAGAAGGCCCTGGGATAATATTCATAGTTCACCTTGCCCCAGTTGGAACCCAGCAGGTAGCACATGTTGTCATGGGCGCGGGCGCGCCGGGTGAACATCCAGAAATCCCAGGGTTCGGATACGCCTTCCACCTCCTGTATGGCGCCGGGATGGCAGATTATCTCCACCCCGTTGTAACCCAGGGCGCGGGATACCTCCGGCGTGCAGCCGTCATGGCAGGTCATGGTGCCGAGCTTGCCGATGGGGGTATCGACCACGGGAAACAGGTCCTTGATGTCCCCCCCGATCTTCTCGCAATATTCGGTGAACAGGTCATGGGGGCTGGTGCCGAGGCCGATGTACGCGGGGATGTGCCACTTGTGATATTTCAGTACGATATCGCCTTCCGGCCCGATGATGAAGTTGGTGTTGAACCAGCGGTCCGGAAACTCCGGCAGTTCCTCACAGACGCCGCCGGCGACAATATACAACCCGTATTGCCTGGCCACTTCACCCAGTTGTTCCGATTCCGGCCCGGGGATCGTGACCACCTTGTCCATCTGGTCCTTGATGCGGCTTTCCCCCTTGCCCGGCGTGCCCACGCCCTGCATGAAATACTCGGGCAACACCACCAGGCGCACCGGCTGCTCCCAGAAATAGCCCACCCCGAAGTGGATCAGGTTGCATACCCGGTCCAGGTTTTTCCTGATGTCCTCCCGTTTCTTTACAACCGTCACCTCCGGTTGCACCACCAGCGCCGTGTAGGGCGCAATTCTTTCTGCTTTTTCAGACATATCTATACGTTAATAGTTATGTTAATTCAAAACAGACACTGGGTAAAACAGTTCAGTACCTGTGCGATGATCAGATTTCAGC
>VYCZ01000299.1 GCA_009843675.1 Gammaproteobacteria bacterium
GGCATTGATTGATGACATTGACACCGCGCCGGTCGAGGACAAACTGAAGCCGCTGCTGCGCTATGCAAAGAAACTCACGCTGGAACCTGCGGCCATGACCCAGGGAGACGCTGATGCAGTATTTGCAGCCGGGTGGAATGAACAGGCCCTGCATGATGCGGTTAATGTGATCTGCATGTTTAATTTTATGAACCGTATAGTGCTGGGACATGGCGGGACCGAGGGCGATATCAGCCCGTACTTCCAGGCATCTGCGGATTACCTGGCACAAAAGGGATATGTGGGCGAAGACGCGCCATGACTACTGAAGCAACCGCAGCCGTGCTGCATGAAGTCGGGGGGGAATTCAGGTTACAGGACGTAGCGCTCGGAGACCTGCGCGCTGACGAGATACTGGTCCGGGTGGAAGCCAGCGGCATCTGCCATACGGATATCAGTTCACAGGGCCTGATGCAGCTCCCTGCCGTCCTCGGACATGAAGGCGCAGGCATCGTCGAAGACATCGGCAGCGGAGTGACTTCACTCAAGCCCGGCGACCGGGTCATCATCTCCTACGGCTCCTGCAACAACTGCCCGAATTGCCATGAAGGCAGGCCGTTCATCTGCGACAACAGTGTACAGACGAACTTTGGCGGCTCGCGCCTGGATGGATCACACACGATGACCCTGGACGGAAAGCCGGTCACGGCCTCCTTTTTCCAGCAATCCTCGTTCGCGACACAGGTGATCACGCAGGCGCGCAATACCGTCAGGATCGAGGCCGATATTCAACCGCACCTGCTCGCGCCCCTGGGCTGCGGGATTATGACCGGCGCAGGCGCGGTCCTTAATACGCTCAAGGTGCCTGCCGGCAGCAGTTTCGTCGTATTCGGGGCCGGCGCCGTCGGGCTCAGCGCGGTAATGGCTGCCAGGATCAGCGGCGCATCACCCATCATTGCCGTTGACGTGAAACCAGGCCGCCTGGAACTGGCGAGAGAACTGGGCGCGACCCACTGTATCGATGCAACCGATGGCGATACAGTTGCCGGGATACTGGAGATAACCGGGCGGGGGGCCGCATTCAGCCTGGAGACGTCAGGGAACGAAACGGCGCTCAACACCGCCATTGACTGCCTGATGATGGCCGGACAATGCGGCATGGTCACCGTGCCTCACTACGGTGACAAATATCCGTTCACACCCTTCGGTGTTTTTGTAAGAGCCGCCAGCCTGCAGGGTATTTTTCTGGGTTCAGCGGTGCCCAATACCTTCCTGAGACAAATCCTGGACTTCTACCGGCAGGGACTGTTTCCCTATGACAGGTTAATCAGGACCTATCCATTTGAGGAAATCAACCGCGCCATGGAGGACACACATTCAGGCGATGTCGTCAAACCGGTGCTGTTGATGTAGCGCAGGCCGGGTAGCTATTACCCGTAGTCACTTTCTGAAATCTCCAACAGGATTCCATGCCCTGCGTTGCGGGAACCTTTACCGTTGTAATCCTGAATCTGGTCAATTATATTGCGTGAGGGGTACGGACAGCAATAACTCAGAGAACCATTCTAATGAACGATAATTCCAACTATGACGTAATCGTGATCGGCGCCGGTCACAACGGCCTTACCTGCGCCGGCTACCTGGCGATGGCGGGTCTGAAAGTGAAGGTGCTGGAGCGGCGCCACGTGGTCGGGGGCGCTGCGGTAACGGAGGAATTTCACCCCGGGTTTCGCAATTCCACCCTGTCCTGGGTGGTGGGTCTGCTGGAGCGGCAGGTGATCCGGGACCTGGAACTGGAGAAATACGGCTACGAGATCCTGGAACGGGATTACGGTTTCTTCCTGCCGGCCCTGAACGGCGGGCGCGGCTTTCTCATGCCGAGAGATGAGTCCAAAATCAAACCGACTATCGCGGAGTTGTCGGAAAAGGATGCCGAGGTCTATGAAGAGTTTCACCAGCGTCTCCATGCGTGTGTAGAAGTAGTCAAGCCCCTGCTCCTGAAAACACCCCCGAACCTGGGCGGGGGACTGACTGATATGCTGAAAACAGCCCTGCTCGGTAATTCCATCCGCAAACTGCCGTTGCAGACACAGTCGGACCTCATCGACCTGTTCACCAGGAGCGCCGGCGACTACCTGGACAGGTGGTTTGAAAATGATCTGCTGAAGGGACTGTACGGCATGCAGTCCATGGTCGGGAACTTTGTCAGCCCGTATGCGGCCGGTTCCGCCTATGTGTTGCTGCACCACGTGTGGGGTGATACGGCAGGCGAAGGCAAGTCGGGGCACCTGGACTACGTACGCGGCGGCATGGGCGCCATCACCCAGGCCATGGCAAGATCGGCGGAGGCGAAAGGCGTGGATATCCAGGTGAACGCCCCGGTGGCCAGGGTACTCATCGATGATGGCCGGGCCTTCGGCGTCATGCTGGAGGACGGGACCTGTATCAAGGCGCGGACCGTGGCCGGGAACGTCAACCCGAAACTCCTGTACCTGAACATGGTGGATCCGGGATACCTGGATGCCGCCTTCCTGGAACGCCTGCGCTCCTGGCGCTGCAAGTCCGGCTCGTTCCGCATGAACGTTGCCTTGTCCGAACTGCCTGATTTTACCTGCCGGCCCGGGACGGAGGTACAGGGGCACCATACCTGTTCCATCCTGATCGCCCCCTCGCTACGCTATGGCGAACAGGCCTATTTCGACGCCCGCACCAGGGGCTGGGCAAGCAAACCTCTGGTCATCATGACCATCCCCAGCACCATGGACGACAGCCTGGCGCCTCCGGGACAGCACGTCGCCGCCCTGTTCGGGCAGCACTACGACCCTGACCTGCCCGATGGCGGGAACTGGGACGACCTGAAGGAAACCGTCGCTGACAGCATCATCGATACCGTCAACAGCTATGCGCCGAATTTCAGGTCCTCGATACTGGGGCGGCAGTTGAACAGTCCTCTCGATATGGAACGTGAATTCGGTCTGGTGGGCGGCGACATATTCCACGGCGCGCTGTCCGCGGACCAGTTGTTCAGCCTGCGGCCGGCCGCGGGGTACGCCGATTACCGCAGCCCGGTGAAGAACCTGTACCTGTGCGGAGCAGGCGCCCATCCCGGCGGCGGCGTTACCGGCGCCCCCGGCCACAACGCCGCCCGCGAAATGATCCGCGACTTCAGGCAGAAAAGAGTCGCTGCCCGCTGATCGTGTCTTGCAGAAATGATACATTGCTTGCTCCGGGGACGGACTTAAGTCCGTCCCCGGACAGGGCGCGTGGTCTGGCGCCAGCCAGGGCCAGCCTAGAAAAAACTACCGATGGTGCTCTGATTCTGAAATCCGGGTACCCGCTCGGAGAGTATCCGGTATCGGTGCCGGAGATGCTGCACCGGTGCGCAGAACGGGCGCCGGGTTCCGTCTGGCTGGCCGAACGTCCGGGGGCGCCGGTCTCAACCGATCCCTGGGTTACAATGACTTATGAAACCGGCCTGGCCCTGGCCAGGCGCATCGGCCAAGGACTGCTGGAACTGGGCGCGCGGCCGGACCGTCCCATACTTGCCCTGGCGGCAAACTCCATCGACTTCGGCCTGTTTATCATGGCGGCCATGGAGGCGGGAATCCCGATCGCGCCGGTGACACCGGCTTATGGCCGGAATACTGCCAACCTGTCCAGGCTGGAGCATGTCGCCGGGCTCATTCAACCCGACTTTATCCTTGTCGACCAAGGGGATGCGTATTCCGGAGCGCTGCACGCCCTGGACCTGGATGATGTGAAAATCATCGCGATCAACCCCGCCAACACCGGCCAGACCGCGCTGGACGAGTTGAAACAGGCTGAACCCGGGCCGGAAATTACCGCCGCCTATGCGTCACTCACCCCGGACGGCACGGCCAAGATCATGTTTACCTCCGGTTCCACCGGAAAACAGAAAGGCGTCATCACCACCCACAGGATGCTGTGCTCCAACATGGCCGCATCGGCGCGCGTGTGGCCGTTCATGGACGACCACCCGGCCGTGATACTGGACTGGCTGCCCTGGAGCCACAGCGCCGGCGGCAACCACAATTTCGATATGGCCTTGTATAACGCCGGCACGCTGTACACAGACGGCGGCAGGCCGGCGCCGGGGCAAATGGACCAGACCATTGCCAACTACCGGGACGTCTCGCCGACGTATGTCACCAATGTCCCGCTGGGCTACGCGGCCCTGGTGCAGGCGCTGGAAACGGATGAGGCCATGGCGCGGAATTTTTTCCGCCGGCTGGACATACTCTTTTACGCCTCGGCATCGCTGCCCCAGAACATCTGGGACCGCCTCGCCGCCCTCGCCGCCCGCTACGGCGCCGGGGACATCCCCATCCTCTCCGGCTGGGGAGGAACGGAACTGGCCCCTGCCGGGACCAAGGCACACTGGCCCCTCGCCAGGGCCGGCCTGGTCGGAACGCCGCTGCCTGGGTCCGAAGTCAAGCTGGCGGACGCGGGCGGGCGCAGGGAATTACGCATGAAAGGACCCAACGTGACTCCCGGGTACTGGAATATGCCGGGAAAAACCCGGGAAGCCTTCGATGAGGAGGGATATTACAGGAGCGGCGATGCCGGCGAACTGGTGGACCCGGAGCGTCCGGAACTGGGACTGGAATTCAAGGGCAGGATAGCGGAGAACTTCAAACTGGCGACCGGTTCCTGGGTAGTCGTCGGCGAACTACGCCCGGCAATCATTGCCGCCGCCGGACGGGTGGTCAGGGACGTGGTGGTGGCAGGGCACGACCGGGAGGAGATCTCGCTGCTGGTGCTCCCCGACCTGGAACGCTGCCGTTCACTGGCGGGCACATCCGCAGCGGAGTTTACTCCCGCGCAACTGGTCAGGAAACCGGAGATAATCGCCGCCCTGCGTGAAGACCTGCAGGAATATAACCGGCAGAACCCCCAGTCCAGCCGCCGCATCGCCCGGGCGCTCATCCTCGACCAGCCGCCGTGCCCTGAAAGGAACGAGATAACCGACAAGGGTTACGTGAACCAGCGGGCGATGCTCGACAACCGTGCGGAGCAAGTGGCAAAGCTCTATACCGATCCGCCGGGTGAAGATGTGATTACAATTAACATGGATGTACACGATATACAGGATTAATTTGGTCCTGTAACTGCCAGGAACCTGCATTCAGAATTTTTAATTTCTTTTATCCTGTATATCCTGTACATCCATGTTAAATCAATCACCTGATGCAAGTTACCGGGAATACCTGCGCAACGGTGAAATCCGTATGCAGCAATGCGCGGATTGCGGTCAATTCTTCTTCTACCCGCGCGTGCTGTGTCCCCATTGCGGGAGTGACAGCTATCGCTGGGAGAAGATCAGCGGCCGCGGTATGATCTATTCGTTCACCATTGAAAGAGCAGCGCCCGGCCAGGGAGAAGACCGCAACCTGGTGCTGGTGGACCTGGAGGAAGGGCCGCGCCTGATCTCCAGGGTCGCGGACGCGGATCCGGACGGCCTCCATATCGGCCAGCCGGTCACCGCGTTTATCGGCTCCATGGACGGCGAGCCTTTAGTCCTGTTCAATGCAACCACCTGACCCGGATATGGCAGCGTCATTGAAAGGCTCCGCTTCCATCGCCGGCATCGGCCTGACGGATTTTGTCGGCGCCAACGGGCG
>VYCZ01000311.1 GCA_009843675.1 Gammaproteobacteria bacterium
TCTTTTTGGAATAAAAACGCCTCTGCTTATGACTTAAAGTATGATCTTACCCTGTTCATCTTAACTATCTCACACAAAATCGCTTGTAATATCTTAATATTCTGGTAATTTTCGTTTATTAGTATTCCACACGGAAATTACGGCAACCCGCCGGACCTCCAGGGACGGGATCCGGCACCGGATTATCAGATTAACACATGACACCGCTTATCTTACGACTGGTTATATCCGGAACACCGGTCACCTGGGTTCCCTGGCAGGACGCGGTAAGCCTGTACTGCCGGGATATGGTGGGCTGGACCGCGGGCGACGAAACCTTCACGTTCTATGGCGGCACCTCGAGGCACAGTGGCTTGCGATCCTCCATATCGATCAATTCCTTCATCGCCGTCTAACGTTCGAGGAGTCACAAGCATATTTACCGGAGCGTCCCGCCGTTGACCAATCGCGAGCTGTTTCTGCGTGATGCGCACATCTGCATGTATTGCGGCGCCCACCCCAGGGACAACAAGTTGACCCGGGACCACGTCACACCGATGTCCCGCGGGGGCAGGGATCGCTGGTCCAACGTGGTCACCGCCTGCCGTTCGTGCAATACCCGCAAGGGCAACAGGACTCCGGAAGAGGCAAAAATGCCGCTGCTGGCGGTGCCGTACGTGCCCAACTGGGCCGAGTATCTTGCGCTGTCGAACAGGAAAATACTGGCCGACCAAATGGAATTCCTGAAGACCCAGTTATCCGGCCGGAAGATGCCCTTCCATACTCAATAGGAATTTGTGGGGTCAGAGTAATGTCTGACGAATTTCTTACTCTGACCCCGGCATATCCAGGTATCCGCGAGGAATGTTTCATGAGGATTATCATCAGTATATTAATCATCGGCCTGTCGCTGCAGGTCCCGGCTGCGGACCAGTCAGGCAATTATGCAATATGGGGGAAAGGCCAGAAGTCCTGTTTCCGCTACCTGAAAGAACGCGCCGGGGGCATGGACCAGGCCTACAGGGAATATGTCATGGGGTACCTGACCGCGTACAATGCGGTGGCTCCGGAAACCTACAGTATTTCCAGGGATATGAACCTGGACCAGATCATGACCTGGCTGGATGATTATTGCGACGCGAACCAGGTGACCGGGCTGGAACAGTCCCTGCTCCAGTTCATCAACAACCACTATGAGCAGCGTTACCGGATGCCGCCCGGCAGGATGGGCCGTTGAAGAATCCGGATTCTCTCTACTGCTTGTATTATCGTCGATAATTTACTACAATATCTTGTATTTTGTGTTACCCTGCGCATGAAACAGCAGGGTTTTAATTTGTGGATTGATTATATTTGAAAAATGCGTCATTATTGGCAGAATCGCTTAAAACCACTGTAACCGGGCAAACTGGAGAGTAAAACATGAAGAGAACCTTAGTCAAAGTAACATTTCTTGCGGCTGTACTGATGGTACTGGGAGGTTGCGCAACGGTTGAGCAACTTAACGAGGTCAGGGCAATTGCAGAAAGTGCTCAATCCGCAGCGAACAGTGCGGCCTCTGCCGCGGACAGCGCAGCAGGAGCAGCGAACAGCGCCGCAGCAGCAGCCAACCAGGCAATGGATGCAGCAAGTGCCGCCCAGTCTGCAGCCGATGCTGCGATGGCCTGTTGCAACGAAAACACCAGCAAGCTGGATCGCATGTTCGAAAAAGCGATGCAGAAGTAGCATCCTGACAGACTGACTGATTGTACAACTACATTCCGGCCGGTGCGTTGTAACATTACAGCGCACCGGATGATTTATGGCGCGTCACTGCGCTGACACTATTTCCTGTTTCTCCGGGCCTTCCGGATCTTCTGCGATAACCATCCCGATTTCGACCGGTATGCCGTTGCTTTCGGCAATTACCGTTTTCACCAGATCCCAGTCCACCTGGTATCCCCTTTCGCCGGTGATGTCTATCAGCATTTCCACTACGCTGGTCAGGTTCCCTTCGAACTGTTCCGTGTCCTCTTCCAGATAGGGATGGGCTTCCAGGTAGATTTTATCTTCTAACCGGCCTACCTTGTAAGGCTGGTTGACGATGCGCACCGGCGTATTCAGCTTGACCTGCTGGTACAGGCTTTTAATGTCTTCAGGATACAGGCGGATACAGCCGTGGCTGACGCGCATACCTATACCGAACGGTTTGTTCGTGCCATGAATAATATACTCGGGCATTCCCAGCCTCATCATATAGTTGCCCAGGGGGTTTTTCGGTCCCGGAGGCACCCGTTTCGGTAACGGATCACCCATTTCCGCATGTTCCTTGCGTATCGATTCGGGCGGATACCAGGAAGGCCGGGTCTTCTTCTGGATAATCCGGGTATCCAGGTACGGCGTCGCCCAGCCCTGGCGGCCGACCCCGATTGGATGGGTGATCACCTCCGGTGCCTGGCCGGTATCCTGCGGAGGATAGTAGTAAAGGCGCATCTCCGGTATATTCAGCACGATGCCCACTCTGGGAGTACCCGGCAAAACATACCGGGTCGGCAGCATGATTTCAGTGCCCTGACCGGGCAACCAGGTGTCTACGCCGGGATTGGCCAGCTTGATCTCCCTGAAGCCCAGTCCGTTGGCCCTGGCTATGTCGGGAAGCGTGTCTTCGTGCCTGGCGCTGATTTTCTCCATTGCGCCTACCATCGAATCAGCGGAATTTTTCAACGTGAAGGAAACCGCTGCCCAGGCAGGGGATACGGCGAATACGCAAGCCATCAAGAGCACGGCTGGATAACGACTCGGCAACATTCCTCTTAACCCTCCTTCAGTCTCGGCATCAGTTCAACCAGGTTGCAGGGCCGGGTACGGAAGTCAAGCTGGTGCGAGATAATGCTGTCCCAGGCAGTGGCGCAGGCGCCTGATGAACCCGGCAGGCAGAAAACATAGGTGCCGTCGGATACCCCGGCAAGGGCGCGCGACTGCAATGACGACGTGCCTATCTCCTGGTAGGACAGGTAACGGAACAGTTCGCCGAAGCCCTCGATCTCCTTGTCGAACAGGACGGAAACAGCCTCAGGCGTGCCGTCCCGGCCGGTCACACCGGTACCTCCCGTGGCCAGGATCGCATCCACTTCCGTATTGGTGCACCAGCGCGCAACCGCTGCACGGATCAGGTAAATATCATCCGGAACGATGGCCTTTTCATGCAGGCGGTGACCCGACTCCTCCAACCTGCGCACCAGGAGTTTTCCGGACTTGTCGGTCTTTTCCGTGCGCGAATCGGAGACGACCAGCACGGCAATGTTCAGTGGTTTGAATTCTCTGTCGGGCACGTCTTGCCTACATACCAAAAAGGGACATTATAAACTATAGGACTATAGTTCGTCATTCCGGGTCAAGCCCGGAATGATGAATTTACTCTGACCCCTTATATCCAGTCGGAAACCGCGCGGTAATACCAGAGCAGGGCCAATGCGCGGGCGATGAAAAATGCCATCAGGGCCAGCCATAAACCGTGGTTGCCGAGGCCCTGCAACAGGTACCAGCAGGGAAGATAGACGATGAAGGTCGAAAACAGCATGGCGTTCCTGAGTTCCCTGCCCCGGGTGGCGCCGATGAATATACCGTCCAGCAGGAAGCACCAGACGGATATGACCGGTGCGGCGATCATCCAGGGCAGGAACAGGTAGGCGGTCTCCCGGACAGTCTCGATGTCCGTCATCAGGTTGAGCAGCCCGTTACCGGCAACGATGAACAGCAGGGAATAAAGTAACGCAACGCCGCCACCCCAGGCCATAGCCGTACGGACGGACTCGCGCAACTGCCCAGGGGCTTTTGCGCCGACGGCCTTGCCGACCAGGGCCTCTGCGGCATTGGCGAAACCGTCCAGGCCCAGGGCCACCAGTAACAGGAAGTTCAACAGGATGGCATTCGCCGCCAGGATCAGTTCTCCCTGGTTCGCCCCCTGCCTGGTAAAAAACGCAAACGCGAAGATGAGGCATAAGGTCCTGATAAAGATATTCTGGTTCAGTAACAGCAGCGAGGTAAAGTCCTGCCTGTCCAGGATGACCGCCTTGCGCCAGCGGCCGGAATGCCGTTTCAGTTCGCCATGGATGAACAGCCCGGCAAGTACGCTGCCGCAGAACTGGGAAATGACGGAAGCCAGGGCCACACCGCGCACGTCCAGGTGCAGGCCGAAGACAAAGACGAAGTCGAGCACAATATTCAGGACGGCGATCAGCACGGTGACGTAAAACGTTGCCCGCGCATTCTGCATGCCCAGCAACCAGCCTACGAAAGTCATGTTCAGCAATACGGCGGGCGCGCCCCAGACCGCCCAATAGAAGTAAACCTCGGCATTGGTCCTGACGTCCGGAGTTCCGCCGACAAGGTCCAGTCCCAGGTTTACGACAGGAGTCTGGAGTAACAGTACGGCCAGGGCTATAAGAATCGCCAGGAAACAACTGTGCAGCAGCGTCGACCTGATACGGTCATTGTTTTCATCTCCCTTGAACTGGGCGACAACGCCCACGGTGCCCATACGTAGAAAGCCCATACCCCAGTAAAGGAAGCTGAAAATCACGCCGGCCACTGCCACCGCGCCGATATAGACAGGCGTATCCAGGTGGCCGACCACTGCTGTATCGACCATTCCCTGCAGGGCAACTGTCAGGTTGGACAGGATTAGCGGGCCCGCCAGCCGCAGCAGGCGAGTGTCAGCACTTGTCATCGACCGGTATTCTATCCGGCGTCTTTACCTGCTCCCCAGCGGCCGGAGAAGAAGTGCTCGCTGACCGGATTGCGCTTTCTCGGGGCGAACTCCCTCTCCTGCCGTTCTTCAGGGACATCCTCCCGCGCCGTTTGATAGCCGATCGCTATCATGGCCATGGGCGTGTGATCGTCCGCAATGCCGAACGTCTGTATGGACTTGTCTGCGTCGAAACCTCCCATCTGGTGCGCCATGAGGCCCAGGTCGGTGGCCTGCAGGCATAAACTGATGGCGGCGGCGCCGGTATCGTACTGCGCCCACCGGTTCGGCTCGCCGTTATGCTTGAAGCGCTCCACTGCAACCGCCAGAATCAGCACGGGCGCATTCCGCGCCCAGCCGCGATTCCCCTCCACCAGGCATTCCAGGGCAGTATTCCAGGCCGCCTCGTCCCTGGACCGGTCACAGATGATGAAGTTCCAGGGCTGGGCGCCGTAACAGGACAGGGCCCACCTGGCCGCCTCGACACAGGCGGTGAGTTTTTCCGCTTCCACCGGGCGGGTGGGATCATACGACACGCCGCTCCAGCGCCTGGCAATAAGGTCATTGACAGGGACTGAGGTAATCGCTTTCTTTTCGAACATTATTGTATTTCCATGGTTGATCGGGGATCGCCCGTCATTATATAGGTTTCGTCAATCCATGCTCGGAACCTGCCGCGCAATCAATCCCGGCGTAATCGGTCCGAGGTTGCAATCGGCGTCCGGAAATTCATGACGACAATCCCGGAGGAGATGACAAAGGTGATCAATGTCGCAAGCTGGATCATGTACGAGGTGTTCTGCTCAATGAAGCGCGCCTCGGCCGCCAGCAGCGGGATCAGGAAGTAAATATAGCAGATCTGCCCCAGCCGGAAGCAAACGTCAATGGAAATAGCCCGTGTTTCGTGGTC
>VYCZ01000335.1 GCA_009843675.1 Gammaproteobacteria bacterium
GCTGATATAGATAACATTGGCGTATTGATTATCGACGATGACCAGTCCCGCCAAAACCGGCCCTGCTGCAATACCGATACCCTGCAGGAAAGGCAACAGAACAACAATACGGCCGTCCCGATCAAAACTGGCTATCCAGCCGTTCTGGAACGGGATAACGAAACTGTAAAAGAAATTGTAGACGCATAGTGCCACCAGGTAGGTTGTGGCTGCCGGATGCCGGCCAATAGTGAAAATGGCGATGAATAAACACACATAACCGAATGAGATGGGCACGATGCGTTTCATCCTGCCGGCCAGCCACGCGGGAACCAGGGCGCCGGCAAAACTGAACAGCAGGGAGACAGACAGGGTTATCGCGATAAAGTCCGTGGCAAACCCTTCGGCATCCCCAAGCCGTTCCATGAACGACCAGATGCTGTTCATGGATGCAAAGAATAATCCGACCGCAAGCAAGCCATACAGGATAGTACGGTCCGTCACGGCAGACGGTTTACTCAACTGCTTGTCGTTGCGGGTGTTTCCCGTTAAAGGATTTGAGCGCGGTATGGCGTGGTAGCAAATCACAGGTAAAAGAGCCACCAACCCGGTCATGATGAAAACCGGCGCCGCGCCCCATGTCATCCACAGCCAGGTCGCGCCATTCAGGCACAGCGCGCCGACAAATACCTGCAGCGCCATGGCATAGGCGAACTCCCGGTCCGGATTCACGGACGCACTGATGGTGGCATACATGAATGCAACCATCGTTCCCGCGCCCAGTCCGGCCATATAACGATATGCCAGGAACGTTTCAAAACTTTCGACCATACCACAAAGCAGGTTGGGAATGACAGTCAACAGCACGGCGAAAGGGAAAACCCGGCGCCAATAGCAGCGGTGTATCCAGTAGCGGGCGCTGAACGCGGCAATGGTGTTCGCCGTCATGTCCGCAGATAACAACATGCCTGTCTGTCTGCTGCTAAACCCAAATGTTTCGGTAAAAATACCCGCCAGGATGGGCAATAAATAGTAGATTGCGAGACTGGTCGCAAAAATCAGGTAAGTCAGCCAACGCGTCGCAGTCGCGCTGACATCAACAGGTTCCGTGTCGCAATAGTCTTCGGGGAGAAAGATCAAGCGATACCTCCCTCACCTGTCGCCAAAATCACAACCACTACGCCGGCTCGCTTAATTTATCCAGATACCACCGGGTGAATTCACAATTCATTACTTCCTGTTCAGAATAGGGCCCGGGTTGATAGTGAGAAGACAAGATCCCTGCCTGGTTATTTTCCGTGATAACCGCATCCTGTTTTAACGTGACATCCCATACCCAGGACACGCGCTCCGGTACATAATCGACCCCTTCCCGGGCATCTGCATCCACCAGCCATATGGCCTCCACGTCCGTGACCAGTTCGGAAATCGGGGTAAACCGCAATATTACCGCATGGTCATTGGATGCGAGCAGGTAGTTCAGATAATTGAACGCTACATAAGTCACACCCCCGTCATACTCCCTGAACTTCCCCATCAAAGTCGAAACCGGCCGGCCATCCTGGCTTTCGGTCAAAAAACCTTCCTTGATCGGCATCCGGACCATCCCTGCGCCATGATCGAACTCACCCTCCTGGCAGGGATGCCCTAATGCCTCAACCTGTTTTTTCCATGCGTTGAGTTCCACCGCATAGTCCAGGCACGCCGCTTCGGGTCCTGTGCCCACACCCGCACCGGCGGCCAGTAATTTTAATTCCGAATGCACGGAACAGTATTCCGGGTGAGCCGGGATGCAGTGATAACATTCAATAAAATTCTCCACTACCAGTTTCCAGTTGGCGCGGGTCGGCAGTTCCAGCCGCCGTGCAATTTTTGCGTTCTCTATACCGTGAAAGGACAGGTAGTTACGGCAATCCCTGATCATCTCATCAAGACCGGCAGGCTCGCCCGCCAACGACACAAAAATCAGACCGTCAAGCACCTTGATACGGCAGGCGTGCAGGCCGTAGTCCGGACATACCCTCGACCCCCGGTGACGGCAGACATTGTAGTGGGCATGGATATTGCCGTCCCTGCCGCGTACGATAATGATTTCTTCACCGCAGATCCTGAACAGGAAATAATCCCCGGCGGCAGGAATCCTCGAAACATGGCCGGCCAGGTGCCATAACCGGTCCAGGACTCTTTCGCGATCAAGCGAAAACACATCCGGGTCGCAGTAAAAGGGCTGCTGCAGCGTGTGGCCGGCTACGTGGCCGCCGACCAGGTCCTGTATGTTTACTCCCGGCATGCAGGTACCCTTTCCAGTTAATATTGACATGTTCAGAGCCACACAGCAGCGCCAAGACAAGGCGCAGCCCGCCGGGAATGGCGAGTCCTTGCCAAGGGCTGCAACGCCGTATTGGCGTTGCTGTGTGGCTCCCTGCGGGCGGGCCGGGAAGCGGTCGCCCGCGGCGTTGCGCCGCTTGGCAAGGACTCGCCATTCCCCGCACGGCGCGCCTTGCGCTCAACCGCTTCCCGACCCGCTGAACATGTCAATATTAACTGGAAAGGGTACGAGTTTAACCTGCGCGTTTGCTGAAATCCTGTTGCGCTTTGCCAAACACAACCACCAGGATACCTGCCAGTTCATCGACGTTCTCCTTGCTGAACACAAGAGGCGGGGAAATGATGAGGTTTGAACCGACATTCCTGATCAACAACACATGTTCCCGCGTCAAATCCTGGACAAGTTCAAGAAAGGGATCTCCCGGCATGAAAGATTCCTTTGATGTTTTATCCGTGACCAGTTCGATGGCCATCATCAGGCCCTTTCCCCTGATGTCACCGACAAAATCATAATGAGCCAGCTCATTTTTCAGTTTCGCGAGACAGTAGCTGCCCACCCGCGCGGCATTTGCCGGCAGATCCTCATCCTCCACAATCTGCAAGGCCGCATTGGCGGCCGCACAGGCAAGCGGATGACCCGAGTAGGTATAGCCATGCAGGATGGCGGCCAGGGGGTGCTCGGAATCCCAGGCCCGGCGCACGCGTTCATTAACTACCGTTGCGCCCAGCGGGATATAACCGGAGTTGATGCCTTTAGCCAGGCACATTATGTCAGGTTTGACGCCCCAGCCGCGGCAGCCGAACATGCTGCCGCTACGGCCAAAACCGGTGACCACTTCGTCTGCAATGAGCAACACCCCGTATTTGTCACAGACCTCCCTGACCAGCGGCCAGTAGTTGTCCGGGGGCACGATCACGCCGCCGGCGCCCTGTACGGGCTCGGCAATAAAGGCAGCGACCGTATGCGGGCCCTGGTGCAGGATCTCCCGTTCCAGCAGGTCGGCGCAGATCTTTCCCAGTTCTTCAGGGTCTTGCGACCAGGGATTGCGGTACAACCAGGGGGTGTCAACCTGGAAACAACCGGGGAGAACCGGCTCATACATGGAGCGAAAGTACATCTGGCCGCCGATGGACGTACCACCGAAATGTACCCCGTGATACCCCTGTTTCAGGGAGATAAACTTGGTTCGTTGCGCTTCACCGGACAGTTTCCAGTATTGGCGGGCCAGTTTCAGCGCGGTCTCGTTGGCATCAGAGCCCCCGGAACTGAAGAAAGCCCGTTGCATGTCCTCAGGCGAGAGCATGCGTATCAATCGCTCTGCGAGTTCCATGACCGGCAGGTTGCTGGTGTCGCCGAAGGTGGTGTAGTAAGGGAGTTTGTCCAGTTGGGCCTTGATGGCTTCCTTCACCTCTTTACGCCCGTGCCCGACATTGACGCACCATAACCCCCCCTGGGAATCCAGGTAGCGCCTGCCCTCGGTGTCAAATATATATACGCCCGTGGCGCGTTCGAATACCAGGGGTGTTGACTGTTCGGCCGTCTTCGGGTCGGCCATGGGATGCCAGTGACTGGGTGTGGTCGCTTGCTCGTCTAACGATGCCAGGTTCTTCATATTTGCTTACCTTTGATTTGCATTGCATGGCGCAGCTTGATCGGCGTCGGGTTTCACCACATCGCCAGCCGTTTGCTTCAGCCTGCGTTTATCGGGTTTGTTGTTGGGCAGCAGCGGTAATGATGTCTCTATCACCACGTGCTTCGGGATCTTGTAATTGGCGAGTTGCTGCCGGCAATGATCCAGCAGGATTTGTTCTGCGGCGGTTTGTCCCGGCGCCAGGGTCACGAAAGCATGGCCGACCTCGCCGTAAACCGGATCGGGCACGCCGACGACACAGGCAAGGTTAACCGCCGGATGAGCTTCGAGCGCCTGTTCAATCTCCTTCGGGTATACGTTATAACCGCCCGACTTGTACATATCGGATAAACGGCCGACCAATATGATATTGCCGTCGTCGCGTTCAACGGCCACGTCTTTCGTGTGCAGCCACCCCTCATCATCTATGGCTTGCCCGGTGGCTTCGGGCAGACGCCAGTACTCTTTCATGATAAACGGACCGCGAATAAGAATTTCACCGGGTTCGCCTTTGCGCACTTCCTCACCGCGCTCATCGACCAGGCGAAATTCACAATCATCCAGCGGCTTGCCGACACTCTCCGCCAGCAGGTCAACATCATTGGTCGAGGGGATCGCCGTTACCGCGCCGGCAGCTTCGGTCAGGGCATACATAGTGGTAACGGCAGGACAGATTTCCTGTATGAGCCGCTCCAGCAGGGGTTTCGATGCAGTCCCTCCACTGCAGGAGATTTCCTTGATCGAAGACAGATCCGTGGTGGAAAAATCCGGATGCTCCAGCACCTTCTGCAGCATGACGGGCACCCCGCCCCAAACGCTGATACGTTTCTCTTCAATCGTCCGGAGCACTGTTTCAGGGTCGAATTTTTCCAGGTAATAGCCCGTGCCCCCGGTAACCAGGCAGTACACCGAACATGCGATGATGCCGGCAATGTGATTGATGGGATACGGGTTAATCATCCTGACGGGGCCGGCTGAACGAAGCGACATCTGTACATGCGCATGACGGATGGCGCCGTAGTGATGTAAGACGGCCCCTTTCGGTTTACCCGTCGTCCCCGAGGTATATACAAGAAAGGCCGCATCCATACTTGTAACGTGACTTTGTGCCTCGGCAAGAACGTCATCGCCAATTTTGTCACTGTTCAGAAGAAAATCGTTATACGTAGAGGCAGGCGCGCGGACAGACTCGTTGCCGAGCACGATGACGCGTTCGATACTCAGGACCCGGTCCCTGAGATCCAGTATCTCTTCCAGGTATTGACGATCGTCGAAACGGCCCCTGGTAAAAACGATGGACGGTTCTGAATCGGCAATTACATGCTCCAGTTCAGTGCGGGTGTAACGCGGGTTGAGTCCTACCCAGATCCCGCCTATTGCCGTTGTCGCCAGCAATATGATGAAGTAATCGGGATGCGGCGGTGAGAGGGTCGCCACCCGGTCCCTTTTTTTGATACCAAGCGCCAGCAACCCTTTGGCGCAATTCTCCACGCGCCCAAGCAGGTCTGTATAGGATTGCATCTCGTTCCCGATCCCGACGGCCTCCTGCGCAGGCGTCTTTTGCGCATGCTGATACAGGTAATCAAAAATGCGCTTGCCCTGGAACTCCGCCGGATTGAATTTCATGATGGCTGTCCCATTTATTTATGAACAATGGATAGCACGGGAACAG
>VYCZ01000127.1 GCA_009843675.1 Gammaproteobacteria bacterium
GTGAAGGGCTGGATACGAAACACAAGCAGGTCACCTGCCAGTTATGGGACAGGCTGCAACTTGAT
Source organism: Gammaproteobacteria bacterium (assembly GCA_009843675.1). Classification (GTDB taxonomy): domain Bacteria; phylum Pseudomonadota; class Gammaproteobacteria; order Eutrophobiales; family Eutrophobiaceae; genus JAAXHV01. The sequence goes on from VYCZ01000127.1 coordinate 66, forward strand.
GAGCCGGGGATTAAACTATCGGTTGACGGGCGCCGCCGGCTGATCGCCCCTGAGTGGAAGTAATTCTAGTCCGGGGACACAATACCTAACCCATCTGGCGTTCCTTGATTTCGTCCAGTGTTTTACAGTCAATACACAGGGTTGCCGTCGGTCTCGCTTCAAGACGTTTAATTCCGATCTCTCCCCCGCAAATTTCGCAATAGCCGTAATCGCCTGAATCCAGCATCATCAGCGACTCGTTGATCTTTTTGATGAGTTTTCGTTCACGGTCCCGCCTCCTCTTCCTGGGTGGCTCGATCATTGGGGTCGGGGAAATTGGATGCCTCATCCTGCATGTGATGCACGGTACGCTCTACTTCCTCCATCAGGGCCTGTTTCCAGTCAGTCAACAACTTGCGAAAGTGCGCGACCTGGGCCGGATTCATGTAATCTCCTGCCGCTGCCTTTTTGCTCATCGGACTTGTACTGGGGGATTGCTCCCCCATGGCGACCTTTTTCATCTTGTATTTCTACCGAAACGCATTCCAATACATACCACCTGGTCAATCCGGCCGGGTAGTAACTTTGCCATTTGATATTATATTTTATTTCGTGTCAATGGATATGGGAGCGTAAAAGTGGTATGGTAATAACTCATGCGGCTACGCAAAATCAAACTCGCGGGTTTCAAATCCTTTGTTGATCCTACCACGCTGCAAGTCTCCGATAATCTGGTCGGCATAGTTGGTCCGAATGGCTGCGGCAAGTCAAATATCATAGACGCAGTTACCTGGGTGATGGGGGAGAGTTCCGCCAAACACCTGCGCGGGGATTCGTTGACGGACGTTATTTTTAACGGGTCCGGCGCCAGACAGCCGGTTGGACAGGCTTCGGTGGAACTTATCTTTGAAAACTCCGACGGCAAACTGGGTGGTCCTTATGCCGGATATTCCGAAATTTCCATAAAACGGCAGTTAAACAGGGATTCGATATCCACCTACTACCTCAACGGCACACGTTGCCGGCGTAAGGATGTTCAGGGCATCTTCCTGGGAACCGGGATCGGGCCGCGCAGTTATTCGATTATTGAACAGGGCGTGATATCCAGGCTGATAGAAGCCAGGCCTGAGGAGTTGCGCGTTTTTCTCGAGGAAGCTGCGGGCATATCGAAATTCAGGGAACGGCGCCGTGAAACGGAGAACCGCATCAGGCATACGCGGGACAATATAGGCAGGTTGACGGACATACTGGAAGAACTGGAAAAACAGTTGGAGCACCTGCAGCGTCAGGCCAGGGCTGCGGAACGCTTCAAGTTGCTGAAGGAGGAAGAACGCCGGCTGAAAGCGGAAATACTGGCGCTGGAATGGAAAGAGTTATCCGGCAATGCGGAAGAAAAGAGCAAAACTGTCCGGTTCCATGAAACCCGGGTAGAGGAGGGAGTTGCCAGGCTGCGCGGGATGGAGGCGGATATCGAAATACAACGGGAGAAATATACTGCGGCAAACGAGGCATTCAACAAGACCCAGGCCGACTTCTACCAGGTCGGCAGTGATATATCACACACGGAACAAAGGATTAACCACGCCCGGGAGCGTATCGAGACGCTGAAGTCGGAGATTGGCAAGGCCAGGCAGGGGGAACAGGGACTGCAACAGCAACTGGCGGATGATAACAAGGAACTGGAGGGCGCCGCGGAAAAATCCCTGTTGCTGGAACCGCGCCTGGGGGCGGCCGAGTCTGCCGGCGACGAGACATATAACGCGCTGCGCCAGGCAGAGGACTCCTGGCAAAACCTGCAGGCAGAGTGGGATGAATTGAACCGCTCCATCTCCGGGCTCGATAACCGCATCGAGGGGAATACGACGCGTAAGGAGTTACTCCTGTCGGGCCTGGCTGATCTGGAACAGCGCAGGAATAACCTGGAGGAGGAAGCCGGCGCACTTGCTCCGGGCAGTATGGAAGGAGAAATGGCGCAATTGTCCGCGGCCAGTTCGGAAAGCGAGAAGCTTCTGGGTTTGCAGAAAAATGAATTCAGCGAGACCTCGGTAAACCTGCAACGTTATCGAACCTCGTTGGCGCAGATCAATGCGCGCATCCAGGAATTACGCACGGATTACCAGAAAAATGAGAGTAAAATTGCCTCTCTGGAGGCATTACAGCAGGAACAGGCACATGATTACGGGGAATCCCTGGAACAATGGTTGACTTCTCTGGGCCTGGCTGATGCTCACCACCTGATAGACAGGCTCAACATCGAAGAAGGCTGGGAAACCGCGCTCGAAGCCGCTGCCGGCCAGCGCCTGCAGGATCTCAGTGTTTCCGACCTGCACGGTCCGGGGGGCGCGGCGCAAGCGCTGGAAACCGGCAAAGCCGGCCTGCTGCTCGACAATGCCGACAACATCAACTACACACCCAGAAACTGGCCCAGACTTATCGACAGGATCTCCTCCGAGGTTCCGGTTGATGCAATCCTGAACAGGATTTACCTGGCAGAAAATATGGAACAGGCGCGGGAAATCTGCAGGGAACTGGATGAGACCGAATCGGTAATTACAAAAGACGGCATCTGGATGAATAACTATTGGGTGAGAATTCATCGACCTGTAGCTGATGAGCCCGGCCCGCTGGCGCGGGGACAGGAACTGTCCGTCTTGAAAGACACCCGGCTGAAGCTTGAAAATGAAATCAGCCTGCAGGAAGAGAGGGCCGCGGAAAATGACAGGTTTATCGAAGAAGCAGAACGGCAATCCAACCTGTTACTGGAGCAGGTGAATGACAGGCAGGAATCTACGGCTGCGGCCAGGGCGGAGTATACGGAATTGAAGACCCGTTACGAGCAGGCCCGGGACAGGGACAGGCAGATTGAACAGGAACTTCGGAAATTGCAACAGCAGGCAAAAGAAGACCAGGTTGAGATAACCGGCCTCAAGACCCAACTGGAACAGGACAACGACTCCAGGCGGAAACTACTGGCAAAACGCAAGCGCCTGGAAACAATGAGGTCAGAGCAGGACAACCTGCTGTCCGAAGCCCGCTCCCGCTGGCAGAAGGCCAATAGCGAAAGCCATTCGATCGCGTTGCGACTGGAGTCGACCAGGGCGCAAAAAATATCGATAGAACAGTCCATCAAGCGCTCCGAAGCACAGATTTCAGCTACCCGGGAACGTCTCCGGGAACTGGAAACAGCAGAAGAATCGCAACATAAGCCACTGCATGAACTGTGTGAAGCCCTGGATATCAAACTGGCCGATAAAGTGACTTTCGAGGCCGCGCTGACAGCGGCCCGGGAAAGCGTTCTGCGACAGGAGAAACTGTTCAGGGACAAGGAACAGCAACGCGGGGAGTGCGAACTGGAGTTGCAGGAACTGCGTACGGACCTGGAACAGGCCAGGATCATGCACCAGGAGATAATAGTCAGGGTGCAGACACTGGAGGAGCGGCTTGAAGCCGCAGGGCAGACTCCCGAAGCCTTGCTGAACGGATTGGGTGAGCCTGCCGGAAAACAAATGTGGCAGGAAAAGATTGATGCCGTTGAAAACAGGATACAACGTCTTGGCGCCATAAACCTGGCGGCAATAGATGAATTCGAGCAGATAAGTGAACGTAAAACCTATCTCGACAGCCAGTACGGTGATTTATCCAGTGCCCTGGAGACCCTTGAAAATGCCATTCACAGGATTGACAAGGAAACACGTTCCCGTTTCAAGGACACATTTGACCGGTTGAATGCCAATCTGAAGGAAAACTTTCCCTTATTGTTCGGCGGGGGACATGCCTATCTCGAGATGACTGTCCAGGACCTGCTGGAAACCGGTGTCACGGTCATGGCCAGACCGCCCGGTAAAAAGAACAGCAATATTCACTTGCTGTCCGGCGGTGAAAAAGCCTTGACTGCCGTGGCGCTGGTGTTCTCCATCTTTAAATTGAATCCGGCGCCGTTCTGTATTCTTGACGAGGTCGATGCGCCCCTTGACGACAATAACGTAACAAGGTTCAGCGATATGGTGAAAATGATGTCAAAAGACATACAGTTCATCATTATCACCCACAACAAGATTACCATGGAGATTACCCGCCAGTTACTCGGAGTAACCATGCACGAAGCAGGCGTATCCCGGCTGGTGTCGGTTGATATCGATGAAGCGGTGGAAATGGCTGCTTCTGCCTGACATTTCCCGGCATCTTACAGGATCGGGAGCATGGTCCTGAGGTAGTCATGGCCTCGGTTGAAAGCCAAATCGCAGAACTCAGACGGCAGTTGGACGAACACAGCTACCGTTATCACGTCCTTGACGACCCGATAATTCCCGACGCTGAATACGACCGGCTGTACAAGGAACTGGTCACGCTGGAAAAAGACCATCCGGAGCTGGTTACCCCGGACTCTCCTACGCAACGCGTCGGTGAAAGCCCCCTCAGTGAATTTGCAGAAGTCACGCACGAAATTCCCATGTTGTCCCTGGATAACGCGTTCAGCGACGAGGAGATGGGCGCGTTTGATAAACGGGTCAGGGACAGGCTGGAGCTTGCCGAAATTCATTATACGGCCGAGGTAAAACTGGACGGCCTGGCAATCAGCTTGCTGTACGGGCAAGGTAAACTGGTTCGGGCAGCCACCCGTGGTGACGGCACTACCGGTGAGGACGTCACTTCCAACATCCGTACCATCAAAAGCATCCCCCTGGCGTTACGTTCGACCGGTTATCCTGAACGGCTGGAGGTAAGGGGAGAGGTGTTCATGACCAAATCCGGGTTTGAGGAATTGAACATCAGGCAAGAGGAACAGGGCGAAAAACTGTTCGCCAATCCGAGGAATGCCGCAGCAGGCAGTTTACGCCAACTGGATCCCATGCTCACTGCCAGGCGTCCCCTGCAGTTCCTTGCGCATGGGATAGGCATTGTAGAAGGCGCTGCGCTGCCTGCGTCCCATTTTGAAGTACTGCAAACCCTGAAAACCTGGGGCCTGCCGGTATCTGCCGATACCGAACGGGTTGCCGGGGTAGAGGAGTGTATCGGCTTTTATCGGAGAACAGCGTCCAGACGTTCGCAACTGCCCCATGAAATCGACGGTGTTGTCTTCAAGGTCGATGACTTGAAACAGCAGGCCGCACTAGGCTTTGTCACCAGGGCGCCCAGGTGGGCCATCGCCTGCAAGTTCCCGCCGGAAGAAGCTGTAACCGAAGTGCTGGATATTGAAGTTCAGGTGGGGCGCACCGGCGCGCTGACCCCCGTAGCGCGGCTCAAACCCGTACGCGTCGGTGGCGTGACCGTGACGAATGCAACCCTGCATAATGCGGACGAGGTGCGGCGCAAGGACATCCGGGCGGGCGACACGGCCGTGGTCAGACGGGCGGGGGACGTAATCCCTGAAGTGGTTCGGGTGATACCCGAAAAACGTCCGGAAACGACTGAACTGTTCAGCATGCCGGCCCGGTGCCCGGTATGCGGTTCGCCGGCGGAAAGGGTTGAGGGTGAGGCCGCAGTCAGGTGCACCGGCGGATTGCATTGCCGTGCGCAGGCAATTCAATCCATTATCCATTATGCCTCGCGTACGGCGCTGGATAT
>VYCZ01000375.1 GCA_009843675.1 Gammaproteobacteria bacterium
GCTGGAGGCAATGGCCTGCGGGCTCCCTATCAGCGCAACGCAATGCCACGGCCCGGTGGAGATCCGGGATAACGGCAGCGCCTGGCTTTGCGATATTGATGAGGATGCGTTGGCCGGCACACTGGAATCGGCAATCAGCGACCCGGACGGCCGCCAACGGCGCGCGCTAGCCGCGTGGACATCGTTCGGGGAACGCTATGCCTCCGACAAGGTGATCCCAAGATTCGAAAGCCTGTATGAGAGCATGCGCGCATGCCCCACTTAACTAAACCGTATCGCCTTTTCCGGACAGTATTGCAGCCAGCACGCAGGCGGTAAGCAGCCACAGGAAACCGCTCCAGTACGAACCATAAAACGCCAGGTGCGCATTCAACGGAAAGGTCGCGGCCAGCAGTGCCGCAGTCCAGGCGCCGCTGGTCGTGGAGTGTCTTCCCTGCCACCAGTAACGCAACAGGGTGAGGTAGAACAGGATAAATCCTGCCAGTCCTATCACCCCGGTCTCCACGGCGATCTCCAGGAAAACCAGGTGCGGGTGAGTCTGGCCGTCCTGCCCCTGGCGCACGAAGTAGTTGTCTTCCTCCGCATAGTCCCTGTATGCGTAGCGGAAACCTCTCGGCCCGACCCCGTTCAGCCAGTTATCCTGAAACATGTTCCTGGCCGTATCCCAGATCGGCGTGCGCATGGACGTCGCCCGTTCGGCCTGGTATTCACTGCTCAGAATGCCGGTCAGCAACACGATGCGGCGGTTGATGTCCGGACTCTTGTAAAACACTGTCCCGGCCAGCACCACGGCCACGCACAATGCTCCCGCGATGATATATCTTGCCCTGGAGGACAGGGAAATAAAGACCAGGGGCTGGTAGGCAGACAAACGGATTCTCAGCATGAGCCATGCGCTACTCCTGCCGCGCAGGAGCACCACCACGGTGAACGGGATCAGCAGCAGCCATGGATACAGGCTGTCACGGTTGACGTTCCTGGCGGTCTCCAGGGCGACGGGGACAAGCACGGCAAGAATGATGCCCAGGCGCAGCTTCGGATAGAACATGCCGCTCAACATGCCGTCCTGGTAGGGGTATCCGAACAGGTTGGTCCCGGTTGCGTACTGGACCAGCGCATCTACGCACCAGAAGACAACAACGAGCAACAACGCCAGGGACAAGCGGGAAAGATTGCCGGGGCGCGCCAGTTCACGCAGGATGAAGACCCCGCAAAACAGGTACAGGGGGTATAGCAAGGCGATCCTCGCCGAGCGTTCCAGGTTCACCGCGCCGGCCAGTGAGAAAAGTTGCGGCAGCCACAGGCATAAGAACAGAAACAGCAATACCCGTAGTGTCCTGTCCCGGCAGATTGCCTGCGGTTCCCGACCGAACCGGTAAATCCCCAGCGCCGCCATTATGCCCAACGGGACCAGGGACAGGGTATCGGTAGATAACAGCAACAACGCGGCTGCAACCAGTATCCAGGCGTGGTTTTCGGCCAGAAACCGGCCCGCGGAACTGATGTTGGTGATTGAATTTGCCAAGTGCAATATCTCCGGTCACTGCCTCCTGTCCCGGAAATCAGCAGCAAAAGCCGCCAGGCGCCGGTTATCTATGGCATCGCGAAGCCCGCGCATCAACCCATGATAATAATACAGGTTGTGCCAGGTGTTCAGGCGGGGACCCAGGATTTCATTGGTCTTGTCCAGGTGATGCAGGTAGGCGCGGCTGTAATGTTTGCAGGTATAGCAGTCACATTCCTCATCCAGGGGTTTTTCACTGGCGCGGTGCTCGGCATTGCGTATACGTATGTCTCCCGTAGTGGTAAACAGGTGGCCGTTGCGGGCATTGCGCGTCGGCATTACGCAATCGAACATATCGATGCCGCGCTGTACCGCGGCAACCAGGTCTTCCGGCGTACCCACGCCCATCAGGTAACGGGGCCTGTCCGCGGGCATGCGTTGCGCGGTATGTTCCAGGACATCCATCATCATCTCGACAGGCTCCCCCACCGACAGGCCGCCGACCGCATACCCGTCGAATCCCATTTCAACCAGGGACGCCGCTGACTGTTCCCGCAATTCCTTGTACATGCCGCCCTGGATGATGCCGAACAGGGCAGAAGGGTGATCCCCATGGATGTCCTTGCAGCGCTTCGCCCAGTCAAGGGATAACTCCATGGAGGCGCTCGCCTGTTCCGGGCTCGCCGGATACGGGGTGCAGTCGTCCAGGACCATGATGATATCGGAAGCCAGGCTGTGCTGAACCCGGATTGATTCTTCGGGCCCCAGGAAGACCCTGTCGCCGTTTACCGGCGAACGAAAATGCACCCCCTCCGGCGTTATTTTGCGCGCTTCCGCCAGGCTGAACACCTGGAAGCCGCCGGAATCCGTCAGCAGGGGTTTGTTCCAGTGCATGAAGCCGTGCAGGCCGCCGTGACGCTCGATGACCTCCGTACCGGGACGCAGCATCAGGTGAAACGTGTTGCCAAGGACGATCTGACTGCCCAGCAACGCCAGTTCCTCCGGCGTCATGCCCTTAACCGTGCCGTAGGTGCCGACCGGCATGAATACCGGGGTCTCTATAGTCCCGCGCGCGCAGGTGATGCGGCCGCGCCGGGCTTCACTGTCCTGTGCCAACAATTCAAATTTCACGACCGAGTTCCTGTTTACTCGTTGCGCCGGGATATAAACATGGCGTCACCATAACTGAAAAACCGGTAGCTTGCCTCAACCGCGTGCCGGTAAGCGCGCAGGATATTCTCGCGGCCGGCAAATGCGCACACCAGCAGCAGCAGGGTTGAGCCGGGCAGGTGGAAGTTTGTGATCATGGCATCCACGGTGCGGAATTCAAAGCCGGGAAAGATGAAAATATCCGTCTCTCCCCGGAACCCTTGCAACCGCCCGTCCGAAGTGGCCGACTCCAGGCACCTGACCGACGTGGTGCCCACTGCGATGACCCGGCGGCCTGCCTGCTTCGTTGCGTTGACCTGCTCACACACTGCCTTACTTACCTCGAACCATTCACTGTGCATTCGGTGATTTTCGATAATGTCCTCACGGATGGGCTGGAAAGTGCCGGCGCCCACGTGCAGGGTAACATACGCACAGCCCACACCTTTACGCTCCAATTCACCAATCAGCTCACGGGTGAAGTGCAGCCCTGCCGTCGGCGCCGCCACCGCGCCGGGTTTCCTTGCGTACACGGTCTGGTAACGGTCCGCATCAAGGGCCTCGTCGGCGCGGCGGATATAAGGCGGCAAGGGCACATGTCCCTGCCGTTCCAGCACGCCCGACAGGGCCTGGCCTTCCGCCAGGTCCAGTTCAAACAGGTCATCCCGGCGCCTGCCGACTCGCAGTTCACCCCCCTCGTCCAATATGATCCTGCTGCCCTCTTTGGGTGACTTGCTGGCCTGCACATGGGCCAGGCACTTATCCCTGTCCAGCAGGCGTTCCACCAGGATCTCAACCTGGCCTCCGGTTTCCTTCCTCCCGAACAGCCGTGCCGGGATCACCCGGGTATTGTTGAATACGAGCAGGTCGCCCGGGTCCACCAGTGAGACAAGGTCTCTGAAATTCTCATCGGAATACCCGCCGGTCACACCATCGAGCAACAATAACCGGCCGCCGTCCCGTCTGGGCGCAGGGTACTGGGCAATCAACTCGTCCGGCAACTCAAAGTCAAAATCCTGACGCAGCATAACCGGCGAGTGTAACAAATGCGATGAAACTGTTTAACAAATCCGTCTGTTTCCTTATACTTGGCAGTCCTTCATTCCATTATCAAAAGCCGGGGTGGCGGAACTGGTAGACGCGCCGGATTCAAAATCCGGTTCTGGCAACAGAGTGAGAGTTCGAGTCTCTCTCCCGGCACCAGATTGACGCGGTCGTCCGTTGTTATACAGATGATATAACCCGGCATTCAAATAATGACAGGCACAAAGTTATCAGATGACAGTTTGTTCCGGACCCGTTCCGGATTATACGCGTGCCTGGTCCTGACCCTGGCATCTGCGGCTTTTGCCTTCGCCCACGTAGTGGGGCGCGGGATTCACTCCGAAGTGCCGCCAGTGGGACTGTCATTCTGGCGCTGGCTGCTCGGGGCGATCGTCCTGTTTCCGTTCATTTACCCGTCGCTGAAAGTAAATGCGCCGGACATCCGCAGGCATATCGGGCCGCTCACCCTGCTCGGCGGTATCATGATTGTAAGCGCGACCCTCTTGATGATCGGCCTGAACTTCACAACGGCGATCAACGCCTCCATTATCAATGCCATACAGCCGGTATCCACGGTGTTGCTGGCCATGCTGATCCTCCACGACAGACTGCGCCTGTCCCAGTCATGCGGCGTTGCGCTGGGCTTCATCGGCGTGATTGCCATGATTGCCAGAATGGACCCGGTGGCGCTGGTCCGCGTGCAATTCAACGCCGGCGACATCCTGATACTGCTGGGCTCGATAGGTTATTCGCTTTATGCTATCAACCTGAGGAAAATCCCGAATACCCTGAGCCCATCTGCAGCGCTGTTCATGATCATCGTGACGGGCTGTGTGATAGTGCTCCCGTTCTATGTCATTGAAACCATCCTCTACAAACCGGTACCGATCAGCGCGCACGCAATCTACGCCATCGTCGCCCTGTCATTGGTGTCAACAGTATTCGGTACGCTGATGTGGAACCAGGGAAACCAACTCATCGGGCCAAGCCGGGCCGGCATGTTCATCAACCTGATCCCGGTCTTTGCTGCCATCATGGCAATTATTTTCCTGGGTGAACGCCTGCACCAGTACCAGGTGATCTGCGCGGCGCTTATTTGCGGCGGAATATTCCTGGTGCTAAGGCGTTAAGCTAACTAAACCTTGCTGACCTCGCACATCAGGCCTTTCAGGTTGGTCGAGCCGGATTCAGGCCCCACGTTCAGGTCATCGGTGAGGAAATTGATGTTGCATTCCCTGAAGCCGTAGTCCGGCGCCGGCCTTTCCGGATACCACCAGGCGAACTCGGCAGCTACCACCCGCGGGTCAACCGCATCTGTTACCTTTGCCTTGTGTTTCACCTTGCCACGCGGGCTTTCGATGAATACCCAGTCGCCATGTTCTATGCTTCTTGCAGCGGCAGTCTCCGGGTGGATGCTCAATAAGGGATCGGGATGTGTCTTGCGCAACAGCGGGCTTTGCCGGTGCTCGGACCCGAAATACTCCTGTACGCGGGTCCCGGTCGTCAGTACCAGGGGGTATTTTTCCACAAATTCCGGTTCCCTGGCCGGGCTTTCCGGCGGTTCCTGGTGAGACGGCAACGGGTCGTATCCCCAGTCCTTGTTCTGTTGTATGTAGAAATCCAGCTTGCCGGACTCGGATTTGAACCCTTCGGTTTCGTACTTTCTGAACCTGGGCTCATTGCGCAGGTACTCCATATCCTTGAACTCCTCCCAGGTGACGCCGGCCGGTTCGAGTATGTAGTCCAGTGACTCTTCGTAGTTCTCCCAGAAAGAATCCTCGAAGCCCAGTTTCTTGCCCAGCTCGTTGAGGATTTCGACGTCGGCCATCGCCTCGCCCGGCGCGTCCACGATCTTGGGCCTGGGGAAAATATAGCCGTGGGATTTCCAGTAATCCGCGATGTTGTCGAA
>VYCZ01000033.1 GCA_009843675.1 Gammaproteobacteria bacterium
CTGGCTCCCGAGTGGACCATGGCTGCACTCGCAGAATATACGTTTAACCTCAGTCCGACCTATGATGGTTTCGCCCGGGTTGAGTGGACTTACAGGGACGGGACCAAGACCAATGTTGCCGGACTGATACACGAGGGTTTTCCCTATTATTCGCCCAGCTACGATTTCTTTAACGTGCGCGCCGGCATCCGCCATAAGAACTTTACCATCACCGGGTATGCCGAGAATGTATTTGACAGCAATTACTACCCGAATGCCTACGTCAAGGCCTGGGCCAGTGGCATGTCCGTTGAACCGTCCTTTCGGACATACGGTATTCGCTTAAGGTACACGTACGGTGAATAGGGTATTCTGTTACAGACGGGAAGAACGTCTTCATTCATAAGGGGTATAACGGATAGGGGTATATTTGAGATGAATAACATTTGTTACTGTTTCTGCCGGGCTGTGCGGCCTGTTATTACTGGTTTTGGGCTGATATTGTTGGGGTTATCCAACGCTCTCATTGCCCAGGACAATGTCGGGATTGAGGAAGTGGTGGTCACCGCGCAGAGACGCGAGCAGAACCTGCAGGACGTCCCGATCAGTATTTCCGCGTTCAGTGGCGATGCTATTGAGGCTTATATGTTCAAAGATGTATCGGACTATGTTATGAGAACCCCTAATGCCAGTTGGAAAACTGATGGTTCCAAGTCTCGGCGGGAACTGGCCCTCCGGGGTGTGAGCACCTTCCTGGACGTCAACACCACCCTGAGATCAGCTACATTTGCGTTTTACATGGATGATTTCAGTATTAACGGCAGTTCAAGCAACCCGCCTATCATGGACGTGGAACGCATTGAAATATTGCGCGGCCCCCAGGCGACTTATTTCGGCAGGAACGCAACAGGAGGAGGAATCAGCATCACCACGAAGAAGCCCCACAACGACTTGGCAGGCTCGGTGATGGTGGATTATTCCAATTTTGATACCAAGGACGTGGAAGGCACCGTCAACATCCCGATCGTGAAAGATGTACTGGCCGTGCGTGGCAATATCAAATACACCGAGACTGACGGAAACATCAAGAATATCCATCCTATCGGTGGCGGTAATGAGTCTGAATACAAGTATGCCAGGACTGCCATACGTTTCACACCAAATGATGACCTGACTGTCGATGTAACGGGAACTATCGCCTCCGAGAGATCAGACATGCGTGAAGGCGTACCTTCCGGACATTGGTCATTCTTTGCAGAACGGTTATATCTGAATGATCTCAAGAGGTTTCCCGATGCTGACGGAGACGGCAGGGCTGAGGCTCTGCCTGATGGAATTGGTTTTTGGCCGGAGAACAGGAACAAGGTGAATTACGATTATCCTCAGAACGTTGGCACCAATTTTCGGATTATAACCGGGCGGGTGGATTATGAACTTCCCAAGGTACTGTTAACGAGTATTACCGGTTATATCAACTCCAACTTTTACCTGAATGGCGACGTGGATGGCAGCAGTCTGGATGGTTACTATGAATTCAGGAACATTTCACGCGATAGCTTCAGTCAGGAACTACGCATACAGAATCTTGATGAAACGTCCCGCCTACGCTGGAATATCGGTGGTTTGTATGCTGAAGACAATGGGCACAAACATACTCATACTCATCCCGGTATTGACAGTATTTTTGTTGACCTTGGCTTTTTTCAACCCGGCGATACTTTTCCCGGACCCATAGATGATTGGGATGGGATTGAAGGTTGGGCTTTGTTCGGCCAGGTTGACGCTGACTTCACGCAAAATTTGACTCTGTCAGTGGGTGGCCGCTACAGCGAGGAAACAAGGAAGGTAAGAGTGGATACGAATCCTTCGGTGAAGAAAAAATTTACCAGTTTCTCTCCAAGGTTCTCAATAAATTATTCTATAACCGATGATATCAACCTGTATACCACCATATCAAAAGGCTTCAAGGCAGGTGGCGTGACTTGGTTTTTTGATCGGGGGGTACCTTTTGACCACGAGATCATGTGGAACTATGAAGTCGGAGTTAAAGCAGATCTCCTTAATAACCGGCTAAGAATTAACGCGGCTGCGTTCTACATGGACTGGAGTGATATGCAGGTTGGGTTTCTGGCGTCCGGACTGGTGGAAGGAGAGCAAGGAGGCGTAGTCGTCAGTAACGCTGATTCGGCATTCACGAAAGGTGTGGAAGTCGCTGTTACTGCCGCTCCTGTCGATAATTTGACTGTGAATTTCAGCGCCGGTTACCTCAAGGCGGAATTTGAAAAGGCCAGAATTTTTGTTCGAGATAATGTCTGCAACCACAGACCACCTTCTACGGAATGCAACCACGTAATGGACGGCCGCCCAACTCCATTGTCTCCTGAGTGGACCCTGGCGGCTGATGCTGAATATACTTTCAATCTTACTCCGACTTACGATGGTTTTGCTCGTGTCGAATGGACATACCGCGACACGGTGGATAGGCCTCAGGTGGAAGATTTGTTGAGACCGGATGAGTTTCCCTGGCAGATACCTAGCTATGACTTCTTCAATGTGCGCGCTGGTGTACGCCATAAGAACTTCATCATCACTGGTTATGCCGAGAACGTGTTCAATAGTCGTATTTACCAGAATGCTTATCGAAAGGCATGGGCGAGTGGTGTGACCGTGGAACCGTTGCCGCGCAGCTACGGCATTCGCGTTAGATATACCTACGGCGAGTAATATAAGACGTTTTTCCAGGTGTAATACCGGCCAGGGAATGGCCGGTACCCAGTTACAGGGACGTAATCATATGTGTCGCCTGTGGTGACCTCTTATTGGCTGGATTCCCGCGTGCGCGGGCAATGACGAACAAAGGAACATGAGCTTTCGGCCAGGAGAGACGATAAACTCATAATTTTTGGGGGTACTGAAATGAGCATAGCGCGGATACGATTCCGTATCATATTCCTGATTTTCCTTGCAATAACCGTTCAAGCCGATGACTTGCCTGCCGCCGCCACTGCCATTGTCGGTGGCACGGTCGTCAATCTTGACGGCGAAGCACCACTGGAAAATGCCGTTATCCTGGTGGAAGGGAAGCGCATCACGGCAATCGGTGCGGCAAACGATGTCAACATCCCTGAAGGCACCGAACAGATAGACGCCGCGGGCGTCTGGCTGATCCCCGGCCTCATGAACATGCACGTCCACCTGGGGCTGATCCTCCCCGGCAAGATGGCAGCAGAATTGGCCAACGAGAGCGAAGCGGCACTGGCGTTGCGCATGGCCGCGAACGCTCGTGCGTCCCTGCAGGCCGGCGTCACCACCATACGTCTGACGGGGGATACGGCGCACGCCGACCTGGCGCTGATGCGGGCGATAAACAAAGGGCAGGCGGACGGCCCGCGCATCTTCAGTTCCGGAGAATCACTTACGATAACCGCCGGGCACGGGTCAAAAGGCAAGAGAAATTATGACGGCCCGGACGAACTGGTAAAAGCCGCGCGCACACAGATCAGCGCCGGGGCAAAATGGATCAAGATCCTTATATCCGGCGGGATAGCCACCGCCGGTGGCGATCTTGATGCAGTACTGATGACACCCGGGGAGATCAGTGCAGTGATCGACGCGGCCCACCGCTTCGGGGTGAAGGTGACGGCACATTCCGGTTCCCCGACAGCGACAAGCATTGCCGTAGACTACGGACTGGATAGCGTCGAACACGGTTATTTCCTTGATCGTCCGACCCTGAAGAAAATGAAGGAACACGGCACCTGGCTGGTGCCGACCATCGTCGTCAGCCAACCGGCTACAGAGCCGTTCTTCAAGGCAATCGGCTCGCCGCCGTGGTACCTGGCACGGCGTGATTCCGCCGGCATAGCGCATTGGAAGGCGCTGCAGATGGCTATAGAAGAAGGGGTCAATATCGCCCTGGGCACCGACCAGCATCCGCACGAACCCAATGACGGGACCACCGCGACCGCCCGCGAGGCGCAATACTATGCGGACGCCGGCATGACGCCGCTGCAGGCATTGCGCTCGGCAACGATAGAACCCGCCAGGATGCTGGAGGCGGAGGATGAGATAGGCTCACTGGAGGTGGGCAAGTATGCCGATATCGTTGCCGTGGACAGTGACCCCACGGAAGACATCAAGGCATTGCGCAACATCCTGCTGGTGATGAAAGGGGGCAAGGTTTACCGTAATTTATTGAAGTAATGAGGCATCAGCCCGTCATTCCGCGAAGCCCGGAATGACGAATGCGGAGGCGTGAAGTGAACATCAACCGGGTACTGTCAAGCACAGTAGTTCTGATCTTCCTCACAGCATCTGTCCTGACAGCACATGCAGCCGGAACCACCGCCATCGTCGGCGGCACGGTGGTAGACCTGGCGGGTAAAGCGTCCATTAAGAATGCCGTTATCCTCGTGGCAGGGGACAGGATTGCAGCTATCGGCAAAGCCGGCAGCGTGGACATCCCAGAGGGCGCCCAACAGGTGGATGCCGGGGGCGCCTGGCTCATCCCCGGTCTGATGAATATGCACGTTCATCTCGGCCTCGTTATGCCCGGCAGGATGACTGCTGAATTGCACGATGAAAGCGAGGCGGCACTGGCGCTGCGCATGGCCGCGAATGCGCGCGAGACCCTGCTGGCCGGCGTCACCACCATCCGCCTGACGGGCAGCCGGGCACATGCCGACCTGGCTTTGATGAGAGCGATAAACAAGGGCCAGGCCGACGGTCCGCGCATCTTCAGCGCCGGCGAAACGCTCACCATTACCGCGGGGCACGGGTCGAAAAAGCCGGGAAAAAGGAATTATGACGGTCCGGACGAACTGGTAAAAGCGGCGCGCACCCAGATCAGCGCCGGGGCTAAATGGCTCAAGATCCTGATTTCAGGCGGGATAGCGACCGACGGCGGCGGTCTTGCCGCGGCATTGATGACGCCCGGGGAAATCCAGGCGGTGATCGACGCGGCCCACCGCTTCGGTGTGAAGGTGACTGCACACTCCGGCTCCCCGGCAGCGACAAACATTGCCGTAGACGCCGGACTTGACTGCGTCGAACATGGTTATTTCCTGGATAGACCCACCCTGAAAAAGATGAAAGAACACGGTACCTGGCTGGTGCCGACCATCGTTGTTACCGCACCCGGGACGCAGCCGTTTTTTGAGCGCATGGGCATGCCCCCGTGGTACATGGAGCGGCGTAATTCCGCCGGCAAGTTACACTGGCGGGCACTGGAGATGGCCATTGAAGAAGGTGTCAATATCGCCCTGGGTACCGACCAATTGCCGCACGAGCCCAATGACGGGACCACGGCAACTGCGCTCGAGGCGCAATACTACGTGGAAGCAGGTATGACGCCGCTGCAGGCGTTGCGCTCGGCGACCATAGAAGCCGCCAGGTTGCTGGAAGCGGAGGATGAGATCGGATCTCTGGAAACAGGCAAGTACGCCGATATCGTGGCTTTGGACAAAGACCCGACACAAGACATCAGGGCGCTACGCAATATCCTGCTGGTGATGAAAGGCGGCAAGGTCTACCGTAATAATCTTTGAATAAAAGGGGACAGGTAACTACTCACCCCCTCCCCGTTAATTCTACCTGAATTTACCGTCAAGTTGC
>VYCZ01000238.1:0-3882 GCA_009843675.1 Gammaproteobacteria bacterium
TCACCAGCCTGGGCACCCTTATCTTGATGGTGGAGCCGGCTATGGCTTCTTCCAGGTTCAGTTCCAGGTCATAACGGAGGTTCGCGCCGGACTGGGCGCGCTGGCCGCCGCGTCCCTGCGCGCCGAATATATCGCCGAATACGCTGTCGAATATATCGCCGAACCCGCTGAATCCCTGGGCATCCGGCCCTCCGGCCGAAGTGCTGACCCCGGCGTGGCCGAACTGGTCGTAAGCCGCCCGTTTCTGCTGGTCGCTGAGGATGTCGTTTGCTTCCTTCGCCTCCTTGAATTTTTCCTCCGCTTCCTTATCATCCGGATTGCGATCCGGATGGTACTTCATCGCCAGGCGGCGGAATGCCTTCTTTATGTCGGCATCGGACGCATTTTTTGATACGCCAAGGACGTCATAGTAGTCTCGTTTTGCGGCCATTACTTCTTCGTGTCATCCACTTCCTCGAATTCGGCATCTACAACATTCTCCTCGGTGGCGCCGTTATCCGCGCCCGCGGGTTTGTCTTCGCCGTCGGCGCCGGCAGCCGCGGCCTGCTGGTATACCCTCTCCGCAAGTTTGCCCGCCACTTCGGTCAGTTTGCCGGTTTTCTCCTCTATGACTCCCTTGTCATCACCTTTTACGGCTTCCTCAACTTCGGCTATCGCAGCCTCGATATCTTTTTTCTCCTGGTCCTCCACCTTGTCGCCCAGTTCCTCCATGGATTTCTTCGTTGAATACACCAGGTTCTCTGCCAGGTTGCGCGCCTCGACCAGTTCCCTGGCCTGCCGGTCTTCTTCGGCATGGGCTTCCGCGTCCTTGACCATTTTCTCGATCTCGTCGTCCGAGAGGCCGCTGGAAGCCTTGATGACGATGGACTGCTCCTTGCCGGTGGCCTTGTCTTTTGCCGACACGTTCATGATGCCGTTTGCGTCGATATCAAAAGTCACCTCGATTTGCGGCATGCCCCGGGGCGCAGGCGGTATATCCGTCAGGTCGAAGCGGCCCAGCGACTTATTGCCCGCGACCATCTCGCGTTCGCCCTGCAGGACGTGCACGGTCACCGCCGTCTGGTTATCGTCGGCGGTGGAGAACACCTGCTGCGCCTTGGTCGGTATCGTCGTATTCTTCTCGATGAGCCTGGTCATCACTCCGCCCAGGGTTTCGATGCCCAGTGAGAGGGGCGTCACGTCGAGCAGCAATACGTCCTTCACGTCTCCGCCCAGCACGCCGGCCTGGATTGCCGCGCCGACAGCAACGGCTTCATCCGGGTTCACGTCCTTGCGCGGTTCCTTGTCGAAGAACTGCTTGACCTTCTCCTGTACCTTGGGCATGCGGGTCTGCCCGCCCACCAGGATGACGTCGGTGATGTCCGAGGCGGCATATCCGGCGTCTTCCAGGGCTACGCGGCAAGGCTCGATGGTACGGTCGACGAGGTCTTCCACCAGCGCCTCGAGTTTGGAACGGCTCATCTTGATATTGAGATGCTTCGGACCGCCGGCATCCGCCGTGATATACGGCAGGTTGATGTCGGTCTGCTGGCTGGACGAGAGTTCTATCTTGGCCTTCTCGGCCGCCTCCTTCAGACGCTGCAGGGCCAGGGGGTCGTTGTGCAGGTCGATGCCCTGGTCCTTCTTGAATTCGTCGCAGAGAAAATCGATGATGCGCAGGTCGAAGTCCTCGCCGCCCAGGAAGGTGTCGCCGTTGGTGGACAACACCTCGAACTGGTGCTCACCGTCCACTTCGGCGATTTCAATGATGTATACGTCGAAGGTGCCGCCGCCCAGGTCATATACGGCGAGCCTGGAGTCTCCCTGTTTCTTGTCCATGCCGTAGGCCAGCGCCGCGGCCGTGGGTTCGTTGATGATGCGCCGCACCTCCAGTCCCGCGATCTTGCCTGCGTCCTTGGTCGCCTGGCGTTGCGAATCGTTGAAATAGGCCGGTACGGTAATCACCGCCTCGGTTATTTTCTCACCCAGGTAATCCTCCGCCGTCTGCTTCATTTTCATCAGCACGCGCGCGGAGACCTCCGGGGGGGCCATCTTCCTGCCTTTTACATCAACCCAGGCATCGCCGTTGTCCGCCTTGACAATTTTATAGGGAACCATGTTGATATCCTTCTGCACTACGTTATCCTCATAGCGCCGGCCGATTAAACGCTTGACCGCAAACAGGGTGTTGTCGGGATTGGTAACTGCCTGGCGCTTGGCCGACTGCCCTACCAGGACTTCGTCATCGTCGGAAAATGCGACGATGGACGGTGTGGTTCTGCCGCCTTCGCTGTTCTCTATGACCCTGGCCTGACCACCTTCCAGAACGGCAACGCAGGAATTGGTAGTGCCCAGGTCTATACCGATAATTTTGCTCATCTTTCAAGCCTCTTTGATATTCCTGAGTGTTTCGTTTCTGTAACCTGCCCGGCGCGATCGGGACAACCGACTGCGCAAAGGCTTATATGTGGGCCTAGCCCCTGAAATTCAAGTGACTATTTGGCCACTACCACCATTGCCGGCCTGACCAGCCGCCCGTTCAGTTCATAGCCCTTCTGCATCACGGTCACGACCTGGCCTGAATCGCTCCCTTCCAGTTCCTGCATGGAGACGGCCTCATGCCAGTCCGGGTCGAATTTCTCGCCGGCCGGGTCAATAGCTTTCACCCCGAACTTTTCCAGGCAGTCGAAAAGCTTCTTCAGGGTAAGGTCCATCCCTTCCCGCAGACTCTCGAGGTCTTCCGCCGATTGCGATGCGTTGATGCCCAGCTCCATACTGTCGATAACCGGCAACAACTCGTTCACGAATCGTTCCAGGGCATATTTGTGGGCGTTTTCGATATCACGGGAAGTGCGTCTACGGATATTCTCCAGTTCCGCCGTGGCGCGCAGCGCCTTATCAACACTTTCCCCGACTTCCATCTTTAACCGTTCGTTTTCCTGCAACAGGTCGGCGACGTCTTCAGAAACCTTTTCCTGGTCTTCATCGGCCTCCTCCGGCCCCTGGGCTACCGACTCGACTTCGTTATCTTCTGCATGCGCTTGATCTGTGGAAGACTCCTCAGTTGGTACGGGTTCCGCCCCGTTCCCGGCATGTTTTTTTTCTTCTACAATAATTATCAAAACATTATCTACCCATAAAAATAAATTGCAGGCGCGCGCGGCCGGCGCCGTGTTACCCGTAGAAGAAGATATGGACTAATCCGCAGAATTCAAGACCGAGCCCAGAATTCTTGCGGTCACGTCCACGACCGGAATGACTCTTTCATAATCCATTCGGGTGGGCCCGATTACACCCAGCACGCCGAGGACCTGCCCCTCGCGCTGGTATGGAGAGGTAACGATACTGCAATCATCCAGCACCTCGTAACCCGCTTCCTCGCCAATGAAGATCTGCACCCCCTTGGCGTTGATTGCATTTTCCAGCAGGTGCAGGATGTCGCGCTTCTGGTTGAAGCTCTCGAACAATCGTTTTAATTTGTCCAGGTCGCCCAGTTCGGCTACTCCCATCAGGTTGGTGTGCCCTGAAATCACGACATCATCCTCGGCAGTGGGGGAGACAAACGCCTTCTGCGCCACTTCGATGGCGGCCTGCATCAGTTCGTTCACGTCTTCCTTCAGCTCTCTCAACTCGGTGAGCATCTCGGCGCGGATGGTATCCAGGTCCTTGCCGCGGAAAGTGGAGTTAAGATAGTTCGCGGTCCGTTGCAACTGTGATTGGGAATAGGTTTTTGCCGTGTGTATGATCCGGTTCTGGATTTCCTTGTTGCTTAGCACCAGAATGACGAGAATCCGATTCCCGGACAAGGTGATGAACTCGATGTGTTCGAGCGAACTCTGTCTCACGCGCGGCAGCATGACCACGGCGGCCAGCTTGGTAATATCGGACAACAGGCTTGACGTG
>VYCZ01000238.1:3892-5579 GCA_009843675.1 Gammaproteobacteria bacterium
ACCAGGTGCTGGACATCCGCTTCCGCAGCCATTTCCCGCGCCATGCGTTGCATCATTTTTTCTTCCATCCGTTCAACGCTGAGCAGGCTGTCAACGAACAGGCGGAAGCCGCGCGCCGTGGGAACGCGTCCGGCTGAAGTATGGGGAGATCGCAACAACCCCATGTCCTCCAGGTCGGCCATTACATTGCGGATGGTAGCCGGGCTCAGGGCCAGGTCCGTATCCCTGGACAAAGTGCGCGAACCGACCGGATGACCATCGTGGATGAAATGCTCAACCAGGGACTTAAACAACAACAGGCTGCGTTCGTTTAAATCATGTATGGACTGCGGACGATTTTTTGGCATTGTTCAGTCTAATGTGGCAAAGTTTCTCAATGGGAAATTTAACACTCAATCCATGTCAGCGCAAAATCATACGGATTTGCCGGCCCGGAAATGATGGGCCATGCCCGCGGCCAATATAAACCATGACCATGTTTAACACCATAGCCATAATTACCAATAATAGCACCTCTGAAATAATTTATACTTTACAGACAGTTATTGATTACCTCAGGGAGCGTGAAAAGGAAGTGATCCTGGATGAGTTCTCCACCGGGCTGGTGCCCGACATTAACCTGCCGCAGGGAAACGCGGAGTATTTCGGCAGGAACTGCGATCTCGCCATTGCCATAGGCGGCGACGGCACCATGTTGCGGGCCGCGCATTTACTGGCCGATTACAACGTGCCTCTGCTCGGCATAAACCGCGGGCGTCTCGGGTTCCTGGCTGATATTCCCGCCAATGCCGTGGTCCGCCGGCTGGACGAAATCCTGCGCGGAAACTTCATCGAGGACGAACGCTTTCAATTACATTGTGAAATCGAAAGCAAGGGCAAGACCCTCCTGGAAAGCCATGCCTTCAATGACGTCATCATACAGAAGGGCAACGTCGCCAAACTGATTGAACTCGAGACCTTCGTCAACGGTAATTTTCTCCACCGGCAGCGCTCCGACGGCATGATCATCTCGTCTCCCACCGGATCAACCGCTTATGCGCTGGCAGGCGGCGGACCGATACTGCATCCCGCGCTGAACGCGCTGGTGCTGGTGCCGATCTGCCCGCATACCCTGAGTAACCGTCCGGTCGTGATCGACGGCAACAACGTCGTGGAAGTCATCATCGGCACGCCGCAGATTGACCGCGCCTACCTGACCTGTGACGGCGAGATCGTGTGCGAACTGGTGACCGGCGACAAGGTGAACATTCAGAAGAAAGACAAGAAAATCCGGCTGATACATCCCGCGGACCATGATCACTTCAAGATCCTCAGGGATAAACTGAGCTGGGGGTGAGCCGGTGTTGCCCCAGGGACGGCAGACGTAAAACTTGAATAAACATGTTGAAGCATCTTCATATCAACAATCTTGCCGTAATTGACAATGTTGAATTGTCGTTCAGGGAAGGCATGACGGTGCTGACCGGTGAAACCGGCGCCGGTAAATCCATCTTGATCGATGCCCTGGGACTGGTGCTGGGCGACCGGGCGGATACCACCGTTATACGCACGGGATGCGCACGCGCCGGGATCAGCGCCATGTTCGATGTCGGGACGAATGAACAGTTATTGCAGTTACTGGATGAGCAGTCCATCAGCATCGCGGATAACGAGTTGCTGCTACGCCGGACAGTCAACAGGGACGGGC
>VYCZ01000330.1:0-1550 GCA_009843675.1 Gammaproteobacteria bacterium
CGCTCGCGCAGTTACCATTCCGGGGACACCGGCGACATCGGCTTCCTGGTAGAACACCTGCGCGAGCGCTATCCCGGCGTCCCTGTCGCGGCAGCGGGTTATTCACTGGGCGGCAATGCCCTGCTGAAGTACCTGGGAGAGGCGGATCGTACGGGACAGGTACAGGCCGCGGCTGCCGTCTCCGTGCCCTTTGTCCTGGCGGAAGGGGCCAAACGGCTCCGCACAGGCTTTTCCAGGGTATACCAGCGCCGCTTGCTCAACCTGCTGAAGCGGAAAATCGCCGGAAAGTTCAGTTCGATTGATTGCCCGATTGACCTCGCCGGACTCCGGCAACTCAATGATTTTGTCAGCTTCGACGACAAGGTGACTGCGCCCCTGCACGGCTTTGCCGGGGGGGACGATTATTACACGCGCAGTAGTTCCCGGCAGTTTCTCAAATCCATTAACGTTCCTGCGCTGCTGGTTCACGCCCGGGACGACCCGTTCATGACCGTTGGCGTCATCCCGGCGGAAGATGAACTGTCCGAACACGTGCAACTGGAACTGGCCGGTACCGGCGGGCACATCGGGTTTGTCAGCGGCAGGACGCCGGGGTATCCTGTGTACTGGCTGGAACAGCGGATAATTGATTTTTTTGAGGGATATTTATAATGTGTCGCCCGCTGGGCGACCCTCTGTTTTACTGGATTCCCGCCTGCGCGGGAATGACAAATGGCAATGAACTTGCAATTCATCACTGAGCGTCGTTTTTTTCTGTTTGCAGCCCTTGTTTGCATGGCATTGCTGGGCTTCGGCTATTATCTGCAATTCGTCCGGGGGCTGGATCCCTGCCCGCTGTGCATACTGCAACGGGTTGCATACCTCGGGGTCGGGGTTGTTTGCCTGGCCGCCTTCATCCACGGATCAGCGACGCGCATATACAGCGCGCTGGCGCTGGTCTGCGCGCTGGCGGGCGCCGGCATTGCCGCACGGCAGGTCTGGTTGCAGCACCTGCCGTCGGACCGGGTGCCCGAATGCGGGCCGGGGCTGGATTTCATCCTGCAGGCATTCCCCCTGTTCGATGCGTTGAAGCTGATCTTCACCGGTTCCGGGGAATGCGCTGAAACGGTATGGACTTTCCTGTCCCTGAGCATCGCCGAGTGGAGCCTGTTCTGGTTTGCCGCGTTTTCAGCCCTGTTGCTTTTCCACCTGGTGAGACACAGACAGGCATTCTAGCGGCGGAAACCGCCCCGCGGCATACCGCCGCCAAGGCCGCGCATCATGTTCTCCATGCCGCCTTTTTTGCTCAGCTTTTTCATCATCTTCTGCATCCGGCCGAATTGTTTCAGCAGGCGGTTGATATCCTGTATCCGGGTGCCCGAGCCGGAGGCGATGCGTTTCTTCCTGGAACCGTTGACGACGGCAGGAAAGCGCCGTTCTCCGGGCGTCATGGAGTTGATGATCGCCTCGAATTTGACCAGCTCACGTTCCTGGCCGGCCAGCCCGGCCGGCATTTGTTGCATCCCCGGCATCTTGTCCAGCAGGCCGCTCAATCCTCCCATATTCTGCAT
>VYCZ01000330.1:1560-5574 GCA_009843675.1 Gammaproteobacteria bacterium
CTTCCTGGCGATCTTCTGCGCCTTTTCCTTGTCCGTCTTCTCTTCCACTTCTTCGATCAAACTCAACATGTCGCCCATGCCCAGTATCCGGGACGCGATCCTGTCGGGATAAAACGGGGACAGTTCCGAGGTTTTCTCGCCGGTGCCCAGGAACAGGATGGGCTTGCTGGTAACATGCCGCACCGACAATGCCGCACCGCCCCGGGCGTCACCGTCCACCTTGGTCAACACCACCCCGGTCAGGTCCAGGGCATCGTTGAAGGCCCGGGCCGCATTGACCGCGTCCTGGCCCATCATGCTGTCTACCAGGAACAAGGTATCGGACGGGGTGAGCGCGCGATGGATATGCTGAATCTCCGCCATCATATCCTCATCGATATGGAGCCTCCCTGCCGTATCGACGATGAGCACGTCGGCAAAACGGGTCCTGGCGTGTTTCAGCGCCGCCTCGGCAATGGCCACGGGTTGCCGGCTCTTGCCGGCGGCGAAATATTCAAGCCGGTTTTCCCCGGCCAGCACCCGCAACTGTTCCAGGGCCGCCGGACGGTAGATGTCGCAACTGGTCACTACTACGGACTTGTCGTGCTTCTCCCGGCACCATTTGCCCAGTTTCGCAACCGTGGTGGTCTTGCCTGATCCCTGCAAGCCGGCCATCAGGATGATCGCCGGCGGCGGGACATTCAAATTCAGTGACGCCTGGCCGTCTCCCATCAGCTGAACCAGTTCATCCTGTACGATCTTCACCAGCGCCTGGCCCGGATTGAGGCTGCTTGACACTTCCTTCCCGAGCGCCTCGGCTTCAACCTGTTCGATAAACGCCTTCACCACCGGCAAGGCCACGTCCGCTTCGAGCAATGCCATGCGCACGTCCCGCATGGTGGACGCGATATTGTCTTCCGTCAGGCGCGCATGGCCCCGCAACTGTTGAACGATACGGCTGAAGCGCCCGCTTAAATTTTCAAACATGCCATCCCCTTTTTTTTATCCGCAGATGACGCAGATTAACGCAGATTATTTTTTTGATTCTGATAATAACCGCCATTGATGCAATGATATCAGTACAGTTTTTGTGCAAATTAAATTATCATCTGCGTTAATCTGCGTCATCTGCGGATGAATCTTACATGGTAACCAGTACTCTCATCAGCGCCGCCGTAATTTTACTCTATTTGCTGACCGCAGGCTGGCTGGGTATCAGGATTTTTCGCCTGCGCCTGACGTCGGAAGCCTTCAGCCACGCGATTGCCGCGCTTGCCGGGCTTGCCCTGTCGGGACACGGCCTGGTCCTGTACCGCGAAATCCTGGTTGAGGCAGGTTTCAACCTGGGGTTTTTCCATGCCCTGTCCCTGGTATGCTGGGTCATCGCATTGCTCGCCGTCCTCATCGGTTTATACAGGGCCATGAGCAACCTGGTGGTCATCTTCTTCCCGGTCGCCGCGCTGGCGCTGCTGCTGGAGAGTATTCTGCCCGGCACAAGCATCATACCCGGAGGCATCGCCGCCGGGCTGAAAATGCACATCATACTGTCTGTTGCTGCTTACAGCCTGCTCACGGTAGGCGCGCTGCAATCACTGGTCCTGGCGTTCGAGGAAACCAGGCTGCGTAACAGGCAACCCGTTAAAATTCTGAATATCCTGCCCCCCATGCAAATACTGGAGGAACTGCTGGTACAGACCCTGACCATCGGTTTTTTCCTGCTCAGCCTGAGCCTGGCGACGGGCCTGATGTTCATGCACGACATGCTGGGGCAACACCTCTCCCACAAGGTGGTGTTATCCGTCCTGGCCTGGATTATCTTTGCCGTCGTGCTCTGGGGCAGATGGTCCCGCGGCTGGCGCGGCCGCAAGCTGATTCACTGGACGCTGGGTGGTTTCGCCTCCCTGTTGCTGGCTTATTTCGGATCCAAACTGGTGCTGGAACTCATCCTGCAGCAGGTCTGAGACACTCTTTCCATTTCAAACCGAGGCCATACCTATGGATGATGTTTCCATACTCCTGTTGTCAGGCATTCTGATTGTGCTGATCGCCGTAGCCGCATTCTTTTCCGGTTCCGAAACCAGCATGATGGCGGTCAACCGCTACCGCCTGCGCCACCTCGCGGACGATGGGCACAAAGGCGCCATGCAGACCGCCAACCTGTTGGAACGGCCGGACCGCCTGCTGGGCCTGATACTGTTCTGTAATAACATCGTCAACTTCTACGTCGCCGCCCTGGGTGTGGTCATTGCGGTCAGGTTGATGGGCGATATCGGTTATGCGCTGGGGCCGGTGATACTTACCTTTATTTTTCTGGTATTGGCCGAGGCCGCGCCAAAAACCATGGCCGCATATCACCCGGAACGTTTCGCGTTTCCCGCGTCCTATATCCTGAGACCGCTGTCAGTCATCTGCCAGCCTTTCGTCTGGACAATCAACTGGCTCGCCAACAACCTCCTGGCAATGCTGCGCCTCAAACTGGAAGAAGCACAGCAAACCAGCCTGTCGCGGGAAGAACTGAAGACCGCGCTCTCGGAAGCCGGCAAGATGCTCCCCTCCAGGCACCTGAAAATGCTGCATGGCATCCTCGACCTGGAACAGGTCACGGTGGAAGACATCATGGTGCCGCGTAACGAAATCACAGGGATTGATATCAATGATGATTTGAACGAGAACCTCAGCTATCTCAGCCAGAGCTCCCACACGCGCCTGCCCCTGTACCGGGATAACCTGGACGAGATAATCGGTCTCATTCACGTGCGGCGCGTCTTACGCTTACTGAAAGACGCCGATGAAATCACCCGTGAAGACCTGGAAGAGATAGCGGAAGAACCTCAATTCGTGTCGTTCGTTACGTCCCTGAACGCCCAACTGCTGAATTTTCAAAGGACGAAAAAGCGCCTGGGGTTTGTTATCGATGAATACGGGACTATCCAGGGCCTGGTCACGATGGAGGATATCCTGGAAGAGGTAGTTGGCGAGTTCACGACGGATCTCCAGACCTACAGCCCGGATATCGTTGCGCAGGACGATGGTTCATTCATGATCGACGGCGGCGCAACCATGCGGGATATAAACCGTGAACTGGGCTGGGAATTGCCGGCTAGTGGGCCGAAAACACTGAACGGTCTGGTTCTCGAACGTCTGGAGACCATGCCGGAACCCGGTATGACTCTCAAGCTGGACAGCTACACCCTCGAGATTGCCCAGGTCACGGACAACGCGGTGAAATCGGTCCGGGTAAAGTTGTTGAAGCAGGAAGACTGGGTCAGCCCGCCGCGCCGGCCTTGACCCGCACCGTCACGATATCCGCATCGCTGTACTGCTGGTGGCGCACCGACGAGGCAAAGTGCCTCAGCAACCGCAGTGAAATCTCGTGCTCGACCGCATCCTCGGAGGCCTGTCTCCCCAGCAGGGCGATACGATCCTCGATGTTGCCCGTATCCGCCGCCGCGATAAATTCCAGTTCCGCCGCGCCGCCGTCTTCCCGCGCCACCAGCAGCAGGCGGCGCTTTTTATCCGTCCCGCCGTCATCATCCAACTGTGACAATATCAGCATGGTCTCTTCGGCAACCAGGCACAGGCGGTCAAACGCCTCTGTACTCCACTCCCTGGCCGTGGCAAACCCGTTCAGGAACTCCTTGACCTTGTCCAGGGCGCTCATGTCCAACTCCGTTTCCATGCGCCGCCGGCGCGGGCCTGTCATGTTGATGAAAACCGTCAGCAGGATCGCCGTGAGTCCGCCCGCAGTCATGCCGTTTCCAAGCAGGTCCCTTAACCAGTCATTCAGGTACTCGTTGAAGAACAGGTCATTCTGGAAACCTGCGCCGACCCAGAACGACACACCCACCAGGACAGCCTTGCGATAATCGATGCCGTCCTGTATGACGACCTGCATTCCCAGCACGAACAGGACCCCCATGATCACCAGAATATACGCGCCGATCACCGGGTCCGGTATTGCCAGAAACAGGCTGATCAGCTTGGGCAGGAACGCCATGATCAAAAACAGTACGCCGACGCAGGCCCCGGCCCGGC
>VYCZ01000171.1 GCA_009843675.1 Gammaproteobacteria bacterium
AAGCTGGCTGTCCTGCAACGGCGTCAGTTCCAGAGAGCCCAGCAACAGCGATGGAAACGGCTCAATATAGTCACCGACACCTGCTTTATGCAGCGTGTCGATCACCTGTTCCAGGCCGATCTCCCGGCCCAGTCTTACCGTTGCCTTGTTGTATGATCTTGCCAGGGCTTCCAGCAGACTTACCTGGCCGTGATTCCTGCCGTCGTAATTGTCCGGACGCCAGAAAGAGCCGTCTGCAAGCCTGACGGAGATGTCGGTATCGCTGACTCCGGACACGAGTGAATAGCGCCGGGGGTCCGTCAGCGCTGTGTAATACACGAACGGTTTCACCAGTGACCCTATCGGCCGCCTGGCATGCAGGGCCCGGTTAAAACCGGCGTATTCCGCGTTCCTGTCACCCGCCAGGGATAATACCGCGCCGGTGCTGGTCTGTACAAAAATGCTTGCTGCCTGCAATGTCCCCGAGTCCAGGGACCCCGCCCGTTCCAGTTGCCGCAACTGTCGTTGCAGAACCAGCTCCGTACTCTCCTGCCGTTCGGTATCAAGCGTGGTAAAAATGCGCAATCCCTTGTTGCGCAAATCTCCGATGGCATAATCACGCAGCAGTTGCTTCCTGACAAGCTGCAGAAACGCGGGGTGCTTGCCGGAAACCCAGCGCGGCCGCGCGCTCAGGCCCAATGGCTGCCGCCGCGCCTGCCGCCAGGCCGGTTCATCCAGGTAACCCTGCTGTAACATCAGGTTCAGCACCAGGTCGCGGCGCTGCCTGGCGCGCTCGGCATGGCGCCTCGGGTTGTACCGGGAAGCGCCTTTCACCATCCCCGCGAGCAACGCGATCTGGTCCGGCCGCAATTCGTTCAACGGCCTGGCGAAATAGAACTCCGCGGCGGTGCCGAAACCATGTACGCTGCGCCGGCCCTGTTGTCCCAGGTACACTTCGTTGATATAGGCGCCGAGGATTTCCTCCTTGCCGTAGCGCCGCTCCAGCAGCAAGGCCATGACGGCTTCGTTGGCCTTCCTGGCCAGGGTCCGCTCGGGGCTCAAAAAGAAGTTCTTCACGAGTTGCTGGGTAATGGTGCTGCCTCCCTGTTCGAATTTCCTGTTGAGGATATTGTGGTACAGGGCCCGCAACACGCCCCTCGGGTCAATACCGTTATGGCTGAAATAATTTCGATCTTCAACCGCCAGCAAAGCCTGGATCAACGCGGGAGGAACGTCATCGTACGAAACCAGAATACGATCCTCGAAATTGTCCGGGTAGATCCTGCCGATTAATTCCGGTTCGATGCGCGCCAGCGGCAAGGCGCCCTGTCCTGATAAATCCCGGATCTCCCGCACCTCCCCGTCCCGGAAACGCACACGGACCAGGCGCGCGTCCTGGCGGCCGTCCCAGTAGTGAAATTCACGCTGCATAAACTCGATACTTGATGCCGTCCGGCTGTAGTAACCCGGCTGTCCGGCGGAAGACGCTTTTCTGTAGCCTGATCTGAGCAGCAGTTTTTCAATGTTACCGGCTGTCTGTGCCTGGCCTGCATATATCTCTGCAGGGCTGGCGTAGACGCGGGCAGGAAGCGACCACCGTTTCCCCGCGAATTCCGATTGCACACGATAGTCCAGCCACAACACCCAGGCCGCGAGCATGCAAACCAGGATGATTAAAATATGCACGTACCGGAATTTATTCCCGGAACGCCGCTTTGAACTGCCTCGTGCTCTCTTTCGGGGCATTACCTGCCGATGAGATTTTCCAGTCCGTGAACCAGGGTTTTCGTTATTTCCCGGACATCGCCGGCGCCGTCCACACGCAGGTATGCCGGCCCGTTCCGGCCGCTGAGATCGTCGTAAAACCTGATTAACGGCGCGGTCTGCTCATGATAGACCTGCAGGCGTTTCCTGACCGTAGCCTCCTTGTCATCTTCCCGTTGTACAAGCGCCTCTCCAGTGGCGTCATCAATACCGGGCTGTTGCGGCGGATTGAACAGGACATGATAAACCCGTCCCGACCCGGGATGAATGCGGCGGCCGTCCAGGCGTTTGATAATCTCTTCATCCGCTACCACGATCTCAACCACGCAATCGATGAGTATGTCTTCCCGCTGCATTGCTTCGGCCTGGCCAAGCGTCCTCGGGAAACCGTCGAACAGGTAACCCTGCCTGCAATCATCCTGGCGAATCCTGTCCTTGACCAGGTCCATGATCAGGTCATCCGACACCAGTTCGCCGGCGTCCATTACCTTTTTTGCCTCAAGCCCCAGCGCAGTACCGGCCCTGACTGCAGCGCGCAACATGTCGCCGGTCGAAATCTGGGGTATGTTAAACTTGTCTTTAATGAAAGCGGCCTGCGTGCCCTTACCGGCGCCCGGCGCTCCTAATAATAGGATTCTCATGGTTCTCCTGTTTTTGCAGCTCCACTGTTATGAAAATTGAAACAGATATCAGTCAAGGCGAGCACAAAATAGACGCCTACGGCGCCGGCTCGATAACCGTCGGCGGTATGGTATACGCAACCGGCATTATAATCACGCCGGAGGACGTCATGGAAGGCCGGTTGCCGGACCAGGTGCAGGTGCTGGAGGAAAAGCACCTCGCGGTAATGCTTGAACACAACCCGGAGATCATGATATTCGGCAGCGGCAGGACGCTCACTTACCCGCCTGATGAAATCTGTGAAATACTTTATGTCCGGCAAATCGGGTTCGAGATCATGGATACCGGCGCTGCGTGCCGGGCCTTCAATTTCCTGTCCGGAGAAGGCCGCCGCATCGTTGCCGCACTATTTCAAATCAGGAACTAGGAAATCACTGAAGCGCATCCAGGGAGAAGCCTTCCCGTTTCAGGATTCGCCGCAGGCGTTTCAGCGCCTCGATCTGTATCTGCCTGACCCGCTCCCGCGTCACTCCCAGTTGTGCGCCTACATCTTCCAGCGTAGCTGCTTCCTTGTCATGCAGGCCGAAACGCAATTCCACCACGGCGCGCTGTTTTTCCGTCAGTTGTTGCAGCCATGAATCGATGTGCTCTCTCACGTCATCATTCTGGAGCAATACTGACGGATCAATGTTATGCTCATCCGGTATCGTATCCAGCAACGGCCGCTCCGCTTCCCTGCCGACCGGGGCATCCACCGAGGTGGCCCGTTCGTTCAATCCGAACATGCGTTTCACGCTTTCCAGCGGCCGGTCCAGCATCTCCGCCACGTCCTCGCTGCTGGGTTCCCGGTCCAGGGTCTGAGCCAGTTTCCTGGCCGCCCGCATGTAAACATTGATCTCCTTTATGACATGTATCGGCAACCTGACCGTCCTGGCCTGGTTCATCAAAGCCCGCTCAATGGTTTGCCTGATCCACCACGTGGCATAGGTCGAAAAACGGAAACCCTTGTCCGGGTCAAACTTTTCCACTGCCCGTATCAGACCGAGGTTGCCTTCTTCAATCAGGTCCAGCAATGCCAGTCCCTGGTTCATGTAACGCCGCGCGATCTTCACCACCAGGCGCAGGTTACTCTCGATCATGCGTTTGCGCGCATCGTCGTCACCACTTCGCGCGCGCCGGGCGAAGTCGGTCTCCTCCTTTGCGGTCAACAGCGGGGTGAACCCAATCTCACTCAGGTACAACCGGGTGGCGTCAAGGTCCGTTTCACTGAAACCGGCGTGCTGGTGTACCCGGGCCGACTTCCTGGCCACCTCAGGGCCTGTTCCTCCAGAACCGGAGTCTTCCAGGTTCAATGACTGGATATCATCATCTTCAGGCATGAATGTCTTCTGTTTTTTGACCTTCAGGTGCGCGGAAGTTGCCCCAACGGATCAACCGGTTGTCCGTTTTTACGGATTTCAAAGTGCAACACCGGCGCGCCCTTGCCGTCAACACCCATCGTTGATATCTGTTGCCCGCCCTTTACCGTTTCCCCTTCCCTTACAATCAGGTCGCGATTATGCGCATAGGCGCTCAAATAAGTCTCATTATGCTTGATGATAATAAGATTACCATAACCGCGTAAACCACTGCCGCTGTAGACTACTGTGCCGGTGGCCGCAGCGACGATTTTCTGGCCGGTCCGGCCGCCGATACTTATGCCTTTTTTTGCAGTCGGTGTGGACGACTTCAACAACTTGCCGCGGGCCGGCCATTGCCAGCGGATACCCGCAGTCGTCGTCGGTGTTGTTTCCCGCGTCAAGGCAGCAGGCCGGTCAGGCTTCACGGGCTGCTTTTTCTCCACTGGTGGAGGTTGCAATGCGCGGGACTTCCGCACCGGTATCAACTTGATGACCTGACCCGGATAAATGGTGAACGGGGGCTTGATCCGGTTCCAGGCAGCCAGGCTCTTGTAATCATGCCCGTAGCGCCAGGCAATGGAATACAGGGTTTCGCCCTTGCTGACGGTATGCCGGGCGCTATCGCTTGCTTGCCGCGCGGTATCGGATGTAATTACGGGTACTTCCTGCCTGTCCGGTCCCTGGCGCGCCGTCACCGGCGCTTTCACATTGGAACAGGCAGGGATTGCTCCCAGCAGGACCAACAACAGGCACGCACCACTGAATTTTTTCATAATCCGGGGCTACCCCGTACCCTTGAGCATAGGGACAAAACTGACCGGGTCCAGGTTTTTTTCCACAAAGCCGGTCCTGGTACGGACTACCGACAGCAGCTTCTGTCCCCCACTGTGGCCGATTGGAATAATAATACGGCCGCCAACAGCCAGTTGTTCCATAAGTGCATCAGGAATCTTTGCGGGCGCCGCCGACACCAGGATTCCCTGGAACGGCGCGTGCTCCGGCCAGCCCCTGGTGCCGTCACCGTATTTCGCCTTGATATTGCGGTAGTTCAGGGTATGAAACCGCTCCCTGGCGCCGGCCAGCAAGACCTCGATGCGTTCAATACTGTAAACCCGGCGAGCCAGTTGGGCAAGGATGGCTGTCTGGTAGCCGCAACCGGTGCCGATCTCCAGGACCTTGTCCAGGTCCCCGGCTTCCAGTAACGCTTCGGTCATGCGCGCGACAATATAGGGTTGTGAAATCGTCTGGTTCTGGCCGATAGGCAGTGCAGTATTGTCATAGGCGCGGCTGGCCAGCGCCTCGTCTATGAAAATATGCCTGGGAGTGCTCCTGATGGAAGCCAGGACAGTTTCGGATTCTATGCCCATGTCCCGCAGTTGGCGCACCAGCCGGTCCCGGGATCGCTGGGATGTCATTCCGATGCCTTGAAAATGATCAGCCTGCATTCAGTTCCAGGTCAGCCAGCCAGTCACCGACCCGGGTCAGGGCTGCGTAGCGGGTCAGGTCCACCTGTAACGGTGTAACGGAAATCCTGTTTACGGAAACAGCGTGAAAATCAGTGCCGGGGCCGGCATCTTCACCGGCGCCCACGGGTCCGACCCAGTAAACGGTGCGGTTCTTCGGATCTTTCATTCTGATAGCCGGTTCGGACTTGTGCCGCTGGCCCAGCCGCGTCACTTCAAAACCTTCAAGTTGCTCAAACGGCACGTCCGGTATGTTGATATTCAATAACATATCATTATCGATGGGGTCTGTAAGCAGCCTGCCGATCAGTGTACCGACAACTTTCCCTGCGGTCTCGTAGTG
>VYCZ01000147.1:0-3053 GCA_009843675.1 Gammaproteobacteria bacterium
CTCCTGGAGCAGGCGGAAGATGCGCGCCAGGGCTTCATCCGTTTGCACCCCGTCCAGTCCGGGTATATAGGCAATGGCATAGATTCCGGCTATCACCGCAACCAGTGTTGAAATGAACGGCAGGAACGCCATCACGGCCAGGCTTTGCCGCAATACCTTCTCCGACCTGGCCGCGTAAATCCGCTGTATCGCCTGCGGATACAGCGCGGCGCCCATGCCGATGATCAGGATGTAACTCAACCACTCTCTCATCCTGCCGGCGTCAGGCAGCATGACCTTGTGGGCATCGGGCGAATTGAATATTGCGCCGGTGGCCGTGGACAAGGGGCCGAATTTCATGAACAGCGCCGAGACCAGTAACAGGAAACCGACAAACAGTACCGTTCCCTGCACCGCGTCGGTCCATGCTACCGCGCGCAGGCCGCCCAGGGTGCCGTATATCACCATGATCAGCGCCAGTGCGATAACACCGTAACCGTAGGCGGCATCGGCGTTTGCCCCCGCCATGCCCTGCATTGCCCGGCCCATAGCCATCAACTGCGCCAGCAGGAAATTGCCCAGGGCCAGGATCATCACGATTGCAGCCACCAGGTTGAGCGTTTTTGACCGGAAACGGTAGGACAGGTAATCGATCGGCGTAATAAAGTGATGGCGTCCGGACAACGCCCGCAGGCGCAGGGCGTAAACCAGGTAGAACGCAATAATGGAAAGCATGAAATAGACGGACATGATCCAGGAATATCCAATTCGATAGGTCATGCCGGTAAAGCCGAAAAACGTATTCCCGCTGAACTGTGTCGCATACAGCGTCAGCAACAGGACCAGGGCGCCGAACCCGGACCCGGCCAGGTAAAAATCATTGAGGGTATTGCCGCGCCGGGAACGGTATCCGTACCAGCCGAACAACAGCAGTGAACCGATATAAACGACGATCACCGCCCAGGCGCCGGGGCCGAAAGGGAGCAGGTCAAACACCCTTCACCTGAGCCTGAACAGGTACAACCATGCCGTAAACAATGTGCCGATGAATGCCACCAGGAGTGAAATGAATACCCATAGCGGGAATCCCAGGACCATGATCATGCAATTCGCAGGCAGGTACCAGGGAATGCCAAGCACTACCAGGAGGATATAGACGGCCGGGACCAGGTAGCGGCCGGTCTGCGTGGGTTCAGTTTTTTTCATCACCCAGTATCAGGTAAGTCTGCCGTTCCGTATCCATATCCCTGATGGAGCGGCGCAGGCAATATCCGGCAACGCCCAGACACATCCAGGCGCCGATGATGGCGAACTCCAGCGGCCGCAACTGGCCGGGACTGCCTGGAACTACCATCAACAGCACCAGTATGGCCGAAACGGCAATCCCGCAATACATGACGGGCTTGCCGGTCCGGTAAGGACGATCCATGTCCGGATGAGTAGTGCGCAGGCGCAGGGCAGCCAGGCAGGTCATCAACAACGCCGCGACGAATGACAGCGAACCGCTGGTGACTATCGGGACCAGGGCGGCCTTGCCGATCGGCGGGCCGATGAGCGAAATTGCACCGACAAACAGGATTGCATTGACGGGCGTTCCATGGCGCGCGTCGACTTTTGCGAACCAGTGCGGCAACATGCCGCCGCGCCCCAGGGCAAACAGCAGCCTTGAGGAAGCAATGTAAAACCCGTTCAAGGTCGTGATCAGGCCGAGCAGCGCCGCAAACAACACGAGTTGAGCGGCCCATTCGTATCCGAATGCCAGCCGGAATATCTCTGCCGTGGGCATGGCATCCCGGTCCTGCAGTATGGCCTCCAACTGGCCGGGCGTGGAACTCATTCCCAGTGCCAGGATGATCAAGGCATAGAATACTGCACCGAGTACGATGCACAGCAGTATGGCAATACCGATCCGGTGTGGCGTCATGGCGACACCGGCCTCCTCCGCAGCCTGGGGGATTGCATCGAAACCCGCCATGAAATAAGAGGCGACAACCAGGACGGGAATAATGGAGGCAGGCGCTGCGATCCAGAGCGAGCCGCCGCTTGAGAACATGGGGGTCAGATTTGCAACGTCACCTTTCACCAGGGCCACGGAAATAAACACCAGCGCGCATAGCGCCAGGGCGGCGAGCACCAGGGTCTGGAAGCCGGTAGAACTCCGGGCGCCCCGGCAATTGAGCAGGATAAGAAAAGCGCCCAGGACAATTCCCGGCAACAGGTTCGACACCCGGACGGTATATCCGCCCACCTGGTACAGCGGTTCGGAGATGAGCGCCGGGAACATGGCCTCGACCAGCGCGCCGATGGCGATAGTCTCAAACGGTGTGATGGCGATATAGCTCAATGCCAGCGCGCAGGCGGTCAGGAACGAGACAAACGGCCCGAATGCCTTGTAGGTAAAGGCAGCTTCACCACCGGCAACAGGGATGGCCGCGGTCAGTTCGGCATAGCATTTACCCACCGGCAGCAGGAACAGGCCGCATAGAATAAAGCCTAGCATGGCGCCCACAGGACCGCCGTCGCGCAGCCAGTAACCGGCATAAATCACCCAGCCGATCCCGATTATGGCGCCCAGGCCGATAGCAATATAGCTCCTGAAGCTTATGGATTTATCCAGTATTTCGCGTTTTGTATCTGTATATAGCGTCATCTGTGCTTTTGACTGAATGACTCCTTGTAAGGAGTGTTTTCTCACTGGATTCCTGCATTCGCAGGAATGACAA
This sequence comes from Gammaproteobacteria bacterium, assembly GCA_009843675.1. Taxonomy (GTDB): domain Bacteria; phylum Pseudomonadota; class Gammaproteobacteria; order Eutrophobiales; family Eutrophobiaceae; genus JAAXHV01. Next base: position 2,703 of record VYCZ01000147.1, read on the forward strand.
GCGTGTTGCGACTTATGACGTTGCGTATAATAAACAAGCGCTCTCTGATTTATTGTAAACTTTTAACCCGTATTTCTCACCACATGATCTGGCGACCATGATGAGCACGCAAACCGGACAACAGCCGATAACCTGGCCTGCCAAGGCCAACCATGTGCCGAAGGAGATATTTGTTCGTCCCGACGTCTTTGAGGAGGAACTGCGGCGTATATTCTACGGCCCGGAGTGGCTGTTGGTTGCCCACGAGTCCGAGATACCGGACAAAGGGGATTTCAAAACTGTACGGGTAGGTCGGGTGCCTTTGCTTATCACCCGGGACAGGGAAAACAGGATAAACGTACTCTATAACTC
>VYCZ01000147.1:3063-5546 GCA_009843675.1 Gammaproteobacteria bacterium
CTATAACTCCTGTTCCCACCGAGGCGCGCAAGTGGAAACCGCGCCCAGGGGGAACAAGCTCAGGTTCGGTTGCCCGTACCATCGCTGGACGTTCGACTCCACGGGCAGGCTGGTCGGCTGTCCCAACAAACCGGGTGATTATCCTGACGATTTCGACAGGAGCAACTACCCCCTGGCCAGGCCGACGATGGCGCTGGTGCACGGTCTTGTCATGGTCACGTTCAGTGAACAGGCGCCTCCGATCGACGTATACCTGGACGGGCTGCATGATTCCATTGCAGAGGTGCTGGCCGGCGACGGGCGGCTGAGATTACTGGGTTACCAGAAAGTCCTGCTGAAAGCGAACTGGAAGACCTATGCCGACAACGACACCTATCATGCGGGCCTGCTGCATACGGCCTTCCGCATGTTGAACTGGCAGGGCGGCAAAGGCTACCAGGAGGCCAACGCACGCGGGCATCGCCTCTACGTGGGTGAATTGAGCCTGCCCGAATCGGCGGGCCGGCTACACGACCCGTCCCTAATTGAACACAGGAGCGGCGGCGACTTGTCCCGCGGGTCGGTCAGCGTACGTTTTTTTCCCATTTCCGGCATGACGCGGCATCTCGATTCCATCAGCATCCGGTTCGCCAATCCTCTCTCGGTCGATGAGACAGAAGTACATTACACTTATTTTGCCCACGTGGATGATGACGAAAAACTCATCAAGCACCGGGTGCGCCAGGCATCCAACCTGCTCGGACCGTGCGGCCTGGTCAGCATGGAGGACGCCGCGGTGTTCCACCGCCTGCACAGCGGCAGCCAGACGCCCGGCGATGCCGTGTTCCAGATGGGCGTGACCGATGAGTACGTGATTCCGTCCGAATTCGGCCAGAGCGATGAATCCTCGAACCTGCCCGGCTGGGAGTACTACCGGAAAGTCATGGGTTATGAAAAGGCGCCGGCAGGATGATGACGGATACGGACGTGCCGGCAGTAATAGATGCCCTGCAGACCCGCTATATTGCGGCGCTCGACGACCGGAACATGGAGGCTTGGCTGGCAACTTTCAGCAAGGACCCGGACGCATCCTATACCTGTACCACGGCGGAGAGCGAAGAGGCGGGACTGCCCCTGGCCTTGATCCTGGATGATACATATACGCGGTTGCAGGACCGGGTCACCTATGTCACACAAATCTGGGCCGGCACTTTCGCGGACTACAGGACTCGCCATTTTATCCAGCGTACTGCCGCTCGGCCTGTCTCGGACAATCAGTATGACGTTGAAACCAATTTCATGGTGGCCTGCACGCCTGTTGAAACCGGCAGAACGGAACTGTTTATGACCGGCATGTATTTCGACCGCGTCGTAGTCGACAGTAACGACGCCTTGTTCCTTGCCAAAAAAGCCGTCATGGATTCGTCCATGGTTGAGCGTTTCATGGCCTACCCGCTGTGACCGGCTTATCGGGCAGGACGGCAATCGTTACCGGGGCGGCCCAGGGCATAGGCCGAGCCACGGCATTGCGCCTCGCCCGTGACGGCGCCAGGGTGGTTCTGGTGGATCGCGTGCCCGCTGCCTGCAGCCGGGTCGGCGATGAAATCAGAAAGGCCGGTGGCGCTGCCGAGGTCGTCGAAGCCGATATGGAAACCAGGGAGGGTGTGGAAGACATGGTCGAGGAAACCCTGGCCGTGGCCGGCAGCATCGATATTGCCGTCAACAATGTCGGCGGCGCCATCCGCACCAAGCCGTTCCATGAGTTCGATGATGAGGAAATTCAGCAGGAAATCAGCAGGACGTTGTGGCCGACCCTGCGCGGCTGCCATGCGGTCATACCGCACATGATGCAGCGCCGACAGGGCGCCATCGTGAACATCGGTTCCGTGGCCGTCCGGGGAATTTACCGTGTTCCCTACTCTGCGGCCAAGGGCGGTGTGCATGCGCTCACCGCATGCCTGGCCATGGAACTGGCCGAGTATAATATCCGGCTGAACTGCGTGGCGCCGGGCGCAATCGAAGCCAACCGGGTGATCCCGCGCAACCTCGCCGGGCCGACCGAAGCGGAGAAAATGTATCGCAAGGATATGCTGGAACAAACCCTGGGAGATACATGCATGCAGCGGATGGGAACTGCCGGGGAAGTGGCCGATGCAGTCGCATTCCTCGCCGGCGATGACGCCTCTTATATTACCGGGCAGGTCCTGTACGTGTCCGGCGGCGGGTAAACTTCATGTCGAGGCACTGTTGATGATGCACTATACACAACTGGGATACATAGGCATCACCGCATCCGACACCGGGGCCTGGCGCACGTTCGCCGGGGAATACCTGGGCATGCAGGTGGTCGACGGCAGCGACGGCGGATTGGCGTTACGCATGGACGAAAGACGGCACAGGATTCTTATCGAACCCGCACAGGACGACGGCCTTGCCTTCCTGGGGCTTGAAACTTCGGGACCGGAGCAACTGGAGGCTGCCGCAACCCGTTTGCAGGCCCAGGG
>VYCZ01000417.1 GCA_009843675.1 Gammaproteobacteria bacterium
CCTTTGTCTGGGAAGCTATCCTGAAGATATGATCCGTGCGCAGTGGTTCCCCTTCGGCATTTGCCGCGCCGAATGATTTCAGGTAAACAATTTTTCCGTCCCTGGCGACCAGCGCCACCATTCCGGGCAAATTTCCTTCATCCACGAGTTTCCCGGCCATGGCGTCAATACGCGCAAGTCTTTCCGACGACATGCCCGCGCTTTCCGGTGTTGCTTCTGCCAAAGGGGGAGAACTGTTGATTGATTGTGTTTGCCCGAAAACGGCGAATGTGTTGACGTAAAGAACGCATAGGATTAAATAAGGAGATATCTTCATTGAAGTGATTTACCGAATTTGAAAATTAATGGCTGCTGGATAATGCAGACTTCAATTTAATCATGTTTTTGAGTAACGGCAACATTGTAATAGCATTTTTATGCACATAGTCTGGTACTCTTTCCAGTTATCTGAACTTAATCAGGAAGGCGGCGTATGGGAGAATAATCATGTTAAAGGATAAAGTCGTTTTTATCACCGGCGGCGCCAGGGGCATCGGTTACGGCATTGCCCGCGCGGTACTCGAAGCCGGCGGCCGTGTTGCCATAGGCGATCTTGATGAGTCGGCGGTGTCTGCCGCCCGGACTTCCCTGCTCGCCGAGGCATCTGCCGCCGATGATGCGGTGTTTGCAACCGTCGTCGATGTGACCGATGAACCCTCCGTTGAAGCGGCAATGCGCGCGGCCCGCTCCTGTTTTGGCTTTCTGAACGGACTGGTCAATAATGCCGGTACCGTCCGCCTGGGGAGAGATCTGGAGGCCGGTGCGAAAGACTGGCAAGTGCAAATGGAAGTCAATGTCATCGGCACGCACAACTGCTGCCGGGCGTTCGCAGAAAAGCTCATTGAGACGGACCAGGCCGGCGCAATCGTTAATATCGCCTCCAATTGCGGTAAAGTGGGCTACCCGAATATGGCCGGATACAATGCCAGCAAGGCTGCCGTTATCAATCTTACCCGTTCATTGTCTGCCGAACTGAGTGAATATGATATTAACGTCAACGCGATCTGTCCCGGCGGTGTCAATACGCCCATGCTGATGGAGGTCGCTGAAGTTGTCGGCCGGCGTATAGGCGAAAACCCGGAAGAACTTTTCAAGACCATGGTGCCGGCACAGTTGGGCCGCCATATCGAACCCCTGGAAATAGGGCGTGTAGCCGTTTTTCTGTTGTCCGGGCATGCCAACATTATTCGCGGACAATCGATCAATGCGGATGGCGGGGATACGCCGTACTAGAGATAGTTAACTGGTTGCCGATCAAAATGCTAAAGGTAGTTGTTCTCGTCGTATTGATTTCATTTTCTCCGGTAATTTTCGCAGCCGAAACGCCAACGGTTCAAAATGACCTGAAAAACACAAAAACTATAACTCTGCTGTTCACGAACGACCTGGAGAGCACTTATGATCCGGTCCTCGCGTACTGGCGCGACGACATGGAGCACATCGGCGGTATTGCCCGGCTGGCGACACTGATAGATAACTTTCGCGCCTCGGAGGAAAATGTCTTCCTGTTCGATGCCGGCGACATATTTACCGGGGTCCTTGCCAAGCTGACGCGCGGCGAAGTGTCATTCGAACTCATGAATACGATGGGTTACGACGCGATGGCCATAGGAAACCACGAGTTCGAATACGGCTGGCAGGAACTCGCCAGGCAGAAAAACCGGGTGCCATTCCCCGTACTGGGCGCTAATCTCTTCTACAAGGATACCGATATCCATTTCGCCCAGCCTTATTCAATCATCGAGCGTGACGGGGTTCGTATCGGCGTGATCGGCATCATGGGCCGGGATGCCGCCACGGCGCTCAACCCGCCGAACATCGCCGGGCTCGAGGTACGTGACCCGAAATTAATCGTCCCTGAGTACGTAAAACTCTTGAGACCGGACGTGGATCTGGTCGTGCTGCTGACCCACCAGGGTAAAACGGCGCCCATGCAGACGGACGATGAAGCGCACCTTGAAATCAAGCGGGATATCGAGGCGGATATCGAACTGGCCGGTGTCGTGGACGGCATCGATGTGCTCTTGGCAGGCCATGCAGATGCCGGTACGGAGCAACCTGTCGTCCATCCGCGGACCGGAACCCTGATCATGCAGACCTACGGCCAGGGCTTTCACCTGGGATTCCTGCAGGTACAGGTCGATACGGTAAAACAGGAAGTGCTCGCATATGAAGGGCGCCTGGTGCCGGTCGACAGTGACAGGCTTGAACCGCACGCACGCGTCGCCGGGAAGCTGGCCGCTTATCGCAGCCGGCACAGTGAGATCTACGAGATCGTCGGTCATGCCTCGGATAGATTGAACCGCCGCTATAACGAGGAATCGGATTTGGGGAACCTGTTTGCCGATATACGGCGCGCAGAAAACGGAGCCCAAATCGGAGTTTCACTCTCCGGAGCGATTCGCCGCGATATTCCGGCCGGCCCGGTGACTGCCGCAATGCTGCTGGATGCCTATCCATTCATCGACGATATCATCACGGTGCGGCTGTCAGGTGCCGGGATAATCAGTGCGCTTGAGCACAGCCTGTCTCTCGAGCGGGGGATTATGCAGGTATCGGGGATGACGGTGCGCTATGATCCGGCTCGACCCATTGGTTCGCGGGTCATCGAGGTCCGGATCGGGGAAGACGTGCTGCGGCAGGACGCAACATATACGGTCGCGGCAGGCAGTTTCCTGGTTAACGGAGGAGACAAGTACACCGCCTTCAAGGACGCTGAAGTAGTCGCCGTGGGGCGCGAATTCTCACAGGCCCTCGTCGATTATTTCAGGACGCGTGACAGCGTGGCTATTCCTGCAAGAGGCCGCCTGTTGCCGGAAGGAGAACGGCCCAATTTCATCGTGGTGCTGACCGACGACCAGGGCTATAACGACCTTGGAGTATACGGCTCTCCGGACATCAGGACACCGGTCCTGGACCGGATGGCGCAGCAGGGTATCCGCTTCACCAGTTTTTACGCCCAGCCGGTCTGCGGCCCGTCCCGGGCCGCGCTGCTCACCGGTTCCTACCCGGTAAGAGTGGCGGAGCCGGAAAACAGGAAAAACCCGAATACCATTCTGCACTCGGGCGAAGTAACCATTGCCGAGACCTTGAAGACAGCCGGCTACGCGACCGCGGTGATCGGCAAGTGGCACATGGCGGGGGAGGGTGACGAACCCTGGGATTTCGCCCCGCCGCCGCAAGCGCCGGGCCGGCCGGGCGGAAAGGGGCCGTTCAAGACCGAACTCATGCCCAATGCCCAGGGCTTTGATTGCTTCTACGGCACACCCATGTATCACGGCTACACCCGCGACGTTGACCTGGCGCGTTTCATCCCGGAGATGATGCGCAACAACGAGGTCATTGAAAGTCCTGCGGACGTGGACCTGCTGACCCGGAAATACACGGAGGAAACCATCGGATTTATCCGTGACAATCGTGACCAGCCGTTTTTTATCTATCTTGCCCACCACATGCCCCACTTGCCGCTGGGCGCATCGTCCGGGTTCAACGGCAGGTCCCCTCGCGGCCCGTACGGAGACGCGGTGGAGGAACTGGACTGGAGCATGGGAGAGATATTCAGCGAACTGGAACGTCTGCAACTGGATGGCCAGACACTGGTGATTTACCTCTCCGACAACGGCCCCGAAGTCGGCCACAGCGAAGAATATACCGGCAGCGCAACGCCCCTCAGGGGTAAAAAATACTCCAACTGGGAAGGCGGCGTACGGGTGCCTGCCATCATGCGCTGGCCCGGGAGGATCCCGGGATCGGCGGTCAGTGACGAACTGGTCACGATAATGGACATCTACCCGACCCTGGCGGCGCTGGCCGGCGCGCGATTACCAGCTGGAATAGTATTCGACGGCGCCGACATCAGTCCGATACTGTTCAACCGTCCGGGAGCAAAAAGCCCGTACGCCAGTTACTTCTACTATTCCCTGACACAGTTGCAGGCAGTGCGCTCCGGCCGCTGGAAACTCGTCCTGCCCCGGCAGGCGAACACGCCATATACCTCATGGCTTGGCCGTTATACGGATGCGGTTGAACAGCCGCTGTTATTCGACCTGCAGGAAGACGTGGGAGAGCAGGTTGACCTGGCCGGGGAACATCCGGATATCGTCAACATGCTGATGCAGGAAGCGGATAAAGCCAGGACGGAGCTGGGCGATTACAACCGGATTGGAACCGGCGCGCGCTTTTTTGATGAAGGAGAGAGAAGGCCTGCTACGTTTTTTCCGGATGCTTGAGGTGAACAAACATCTACAGCAATCTGAATACCGGTGAACCTCCGGCTATAACCCGGAGGTTCACCGGCCCGGTATCGATTTACCAGTTGTAACCGACTTCGACTCCGTAAGTGCGGGGCGGTCCCTGCATCTGGTGGGCAAATCCCAGGGCCGAAATAATATCCTGGCCTGAGGTCATGTACTTCGCGTTGGTGAGGTTCATCACCCACACAGCCGCGTCCCAGTTGCCGTTATCCTGCTGCAGACTGAGGCGCCCGTTCAACAGGAAATAGCCGTCTTCCTGCAGGATGAGGCGGTTGTTGGGTTCCAGGAAATGTTCGTCGACGTACTTGAAATCGCCCTGGAGGTAAGGACGAAATCCCCCCATCATGGGCAACTCTAAACGCGCCCGCCCGTTGAAAGACCAGTCCGGCGCGTTGGTGATCTCGTTGCCCTTGATGGTTGACGCAGGGCCGCCTGCCAGCGAGGACAGGACCACATCGGTCTCGACGATCTCGTTGTCCAGCCAGCTCACGCCCAGGTCAACATAGAAGCGGTCGGTCATCAGCCACTGCACCGATCCTTCGGCCCCGAAGATTTCAACGTCGCCGGCGTTCTGCAGGCGCGCGCTGACCTCAGTGCCACGCACGAAGGTAGCCTGGTAGCCCTCGAAGTCATAGAAAAATCCGCTTGCATTGAACTGCATGCGTCCGTCCAGCAGGGTCCACTTGAACCCGCCCTCGTAGGCCCGCAGGGATTCAACGCCGAACGGCTGCAGCGACGGTTGCGAGAAAATCACGGCGCCGGAATAACCACCGCTGCGGAAGCCTTCACTCACGGACATGTACCACATCATATCGTCGGTCGGGCTGTATTTGAGCGCCACGCGGAAGTCGACGTTTTCTTCTTCCTGCCGGTTATCGAAATCCAGGGGACCGCCGGGCATGAACCCGTCGCAGGTGCCGCCGGGTGTAATCGGCAGCGCCGACAACGGACAGGGTACGAAACCAGGGGTTGTCAGGGACCCAAAAGCGTTGTCAAGGTCCGTATAAGTGCCGATAAACGAGCCGCCTGTCCAGTCTCGTTCTTCATATGTGAAGCGCAAACCGGCCTCAATATCGAACTGGTCGGTAACAGGAACGGTGACATCGCCGAATACCGCCCAGGATTCCGTATCCTGATCTGCGCCGTTGCTGGTCGGTATCGCGATAGCGCTCAGGTCAATGGTCTGGAACCAGGCGATGTCGCTCTGGAAGTAA
>VYCZ01000404.1 GCA_009843675.1 Gammaproteobacteria bacterium
CCGGCGTCGGGGAATATGCGGTACTGGATTATCCGCTGGGCCAGCCGTTGAGCCGCTACGGATTCGTCCTGCTTTTCAACACCGATGAGCGCCAGGATACCCCGGTCGATTTGCGCTACGGTCCTGTTATCGACCTCCACCCTTGCTTCGGTGACGCGCTGTATGAGTCCGATCATTTAAGTGACGATTTGGGGACGGAATTGAATTCCGTCCCCGGTTCGCGCAAGGGATACGCCGGTTTATTCAAGCCTTGCTACGCCCTGGTCATCGGCCACCAGCAAGAGGTCGGCGCGGCGCCGGGCAAACAGGCCGTTGGTGACCACGCCTACGACCTGGTTGATTTGCTGCTCCAGTTCCGCCGGGTTGAGGATGGGAAGATTGTGAACGTCCAGGATAACGTTGCCGTTGTCCGTGACAAAGTCCTCTCTCAACACCGGCTGGCCGCCCAGTTTCACGATTTCCCGGGCCACGTAACTGCGGGCCATGGGAATGACCTCGACGGGCAACGGGAAGGCGCCCAGGACGTCCACCATTTTCGAGTCATCGACGATGCAGATGAACCTGTCGCTGACAGCCGCGGTGATCTTCTCCCGGGTCAGGGCGCCGCCTCCTCCCTTGATCAGTTGCAGGTGCCTCGTCGCTTCGTCGGCGCCGTCCACGTAAACCGCGAGCTCGCGCACGCCGTTCAGGTCCATGATCGGAATATTATGTTGCCGCAACCTGGTTTCGGTCGCGATCGAACTGGCTACGGCGCCGTCGATACGGTGCCTGATTTGCGCCAGTTCATCGATAAAGCAGTTGACCGTACTGCCGGTGCCGACACCCACGACCATGTCATCCTCAATGTACTCGATAGCGGCCCTGGCGACCCGTTGTTTTTTTTCCTGGCTCATCTGGAGGAGTGTCCTGTTGGTAAATCCCGCGTTGCCGGATTGCGCAGGGGCACGCGCCTGTTCACGGCATACAGGGCAGGCTTTGGCGGAAATCCGGCGTGATGTTATCTTATACATATGTTTGAAGAATACCAACCGTTAATCAGCGTGGCAGCGACCAGGGTTTACGACGTCGCCCGGCGCTCCTCCCTGGATTACGCAGGCCAGGCTTCCCGGGCGCTGGACAACCATATCTGGCTGAAGCGGGAAGACCAGCAATCAGTGTTTTCCTACAAGTTGCGCGGCGCCTATAACCTGATTGCCACACTGAGCGATGAGCAGAAACGCAACGGGGTCATCGCGGCTTCCGCCGGAAACCATGCCCAGGGTGTCGCCCTGGCCGCCGGCAAGATGAATATCGGCGCAATTATCGTGATGCCGAAGACTGCGCCGGAGATCAAGGTAAGCGCAGTAAGGCGTCTTGACGCCAGGGTAGTCCTGCACGGCAACACCTATGACGAGGCCCGGTTGCACGCAGAAGAACTGGCTGCCAGGGAAGGCAGGACCTTCATCCCACCCTACGATCACCCGCTGGTCATTGCCGGGCAGGCTACCGTGGGCGTGGAGCTACTGGAGCAGTGTGAAGAGCCGCCGGACTGTATCTTCGTCCCGGTCGGCGGCGGCGGATTGATCGCCGGCATCGCGCTGTACGTGAAAGCGACCAGCCCGGGGATAAAAGTTATCGGTGTGGAGCATGACGGGGCGGCAAGCATGTACCGGGCGATGGAAGCCGGTGACAGGGTTACCCTGGACCACGTGGACATCTTCGCCGACGGCGCCGCAGTGAAGCAGGCGGGTGAGGAAACATTCCGCATTTGCCGGGAGCTGATCGATGAGGTCCTGCCGGTCAGCGTCGATGAGATCTGCGCGGCAGTCAAGGATATATTCGAGGATACCCGCTCCATCCCGGAACCAGCCGGGGCACTGGCCCTGACCGGGTTGAAAAAATATGTTCAGCGGGAAAACCTGAAGGACGGGCGCCTGGTCGCCATTCTCAGCGGCGCCAACGTAAACTTTGACCGCCTGCGCCATATCGCCGAACTGTCGGCGCTGGGTGAACAGCGGGAGGCGTTGATTTGTACCACGATTTCCGAACGCCCCGGTAGTTTTCGTACCCTGTGCCACGACCTGGGCCCGCGCCAGATCACGGAATTCAACTACCGGTATTGCGATACCGAAGAGGCGCATATCTTCGTGGGTGTACAGTTGCGCCACGGCGTCAGGGAAAAGAGCCAGTTACTGGCAAATTTACGGGACAAGGGCTACCAGGTCATCGACCTGAGCAATGACGAAGTGGCGAAGATGCATATCCGTTACATGGTAGGCGGCCATGCGCCCGGGGTTACCGATGAACTGCTGTACAGGTTTGAATTCCCCGAGCGTTCCGGGGCGCTGCTGCATTTTCTTACACAGATGAGCTCGCGCTGGAACATCAGCCTGTTCCACTACCGCAATCACGGCGCTGCTTATGGGCGGGTGCTGATGGGCATACAGGTGCCGCCGGACCAGACCGGCGAATTCCAGGAATTCCTGGACGGCCTGGGGATTGAGTATTCGGAAGAGACGAACAATCCTGCCTACAGGATCTTTCTCAACTGATACGTTAATGAGTCGTCAAAAACCTGCCCCCGCGAAGGCGGGGCGACATGAGAATCCAGGGGTCAGAGTAAGAAATTCGAAGAATTTTTACTCTGACCCCATAAATCAAAAGGGGACAGCTTTTTAATTCTGTCCCCTTTTCTACACTGGTGGGTATCAACCATCGTGCCGTTGCGGGCAATAAACTTGAACCAGAGGTTCAAGTGGGAACAGCGGGCGTTATATCAGGCTTCCCACCTCAAGTGGGCTTGCACACAATAGCGCGGTTCAGCTCCCTACATTACAGGAAATAAGCTCAAGTTTCTGTAGGCCCGCTGGCGAACACGACAGAAGATACCCAAATTTATTCATTCCCGACCAGAACGCCGTCAATCTTGGTTTGCAGACGTTTCACAATCGAGTCCACAGATTCAGTATAGTCCTTATTTTTGCGTTTGTATGCAAGGAGTTCATTGGCGATATTCAGCGTCGCCATAATGACTATGCGCTCAGTGCCGATCACGTTGCCGCTGCCTTTCACCTCCAGCAATTTTTCATTGACAAAATCCACCACGGCATACAACTGCTCGCGCTCATCGTCTGGGCAGGATTACAGGTATTCCTTGTCAAGAATCGATACCCGAACCGGCTTGGATTGTGTCATGAACGGGTTTCCATGGCCCGCAATCGCGCAATCATGGATTCGACACGAAACCTTGCCTGCTCTGTTTTTTCGATGAGCACGGCGCGCTCGCTTATCAGGTTTTTTTGCTGGTGACGCAAGGCGGAATTCTCATTTTTCAACGAGTCGACCGTCTTGATGAGATCATCGACCCGCGCCTCAAGTACCCCCAAGTCTACATTTTCATGATTATTTTCTGGCATTTTCTTATTTCCAGCGGCTGGTTATTCCCCGTAAAACGCAAGCGTTTATATATCAATATAGAACGCGGTTGCGAGGCGGTCAAGATTCAGTATGCCAATACTTTTCATCATTGCTTTTGACATTCCATCAAGGTACCGTAGGACATACCTGAAATCCGTGCTACGCCACATGAAAAAGAGCGAATACAGCAAGCGCCGCAAAAAACTCATGGACATGCTGGGAGATGACAGCATTGCCATTCTGCCCGCCGCGCCAGAGAAAATACGCAACCGGGATGTGGCGTTTCGCTATCGTCCTGACAGCGATTTTTTTTACCTGACTGCGTTCGCGGAACCGGAAGCCGTCCTGGCGCTGATCCCGGGCCGCAGCCAGGGTGAGTTTATCCTGTTCTGCCGCGAGCGTGATCCGAAACAGGAAACCTGGCACGGTTCGCGTGCGGGCCTGGAGGGCGCCTGCAATGATTACGGCGCGGATGACGCTTATCCCATTACCGATATGGACGACATCCTGCCCGGATTGCTGGAGAACAGGGAACGGATTTATTACACCATGGGAAACGACATCGCGTTCGACCAGCGCGTGCTCGGCTGGGTCAACCAGGTGCGCGGCAAGATCCGTACCGGGGTGCACGCGCCGGAGGAATTCATCTCCCTGAACCACATCCTGCATGACATGCGCCTGTATAAGAGCCGATATGAAATCAGCAAGCTGCGCGATGCCGCAACTATTTCGGCCAAAGCCCATGTGCGCGCGATGAAGGCGTGCCGGCCGGGCATGATGGAATACCAGGTCGAAGCGGAACTGCTCCATGAATTCATGCGCCGGGGCGCATTCAGCCCGGCGTATCCCAGCATCGTGGGCAGCGGGGCGAACAGTTGCGTCCTGCACTACATCGACAACACGAGGGAAATGAAGGACGGGGACATCCTGTTGATTGACGCCGGCGCTGAATACGAAGGTTATGCGAGCGACGTCACCCGCACATTTCCTGTCAGCGGCCGTTTCAGCGACCTCCAGCGCGCCGTGTACGAGGTAGTCCTGGCCGCGCAGCTTGCCGCCATTGACGCGGTAAGGCCGGGAAATCACTGGAATCAACCCCATGACTCAGCAGTTGAGGTGTTGACCGAAGGCCTGGTCGCCCTGGGCATCCTGAAGGGATCAGCGCAAACGCTTATAGAAAAAGAGGACTATAAACGTTATTTCATGCACAAGACCGGTCATTGGCTGGGGATGGACGTACACGACGTCGGTGATTACAAGTTAGGCAATGAGTGGCGCATGCTGGAACCCGGCATGGCGTTGACCGTCGAGCCGGGGTTATATTTTCCGCCGCAGAAGGGCCTTGCCAAAAAATGGTGGAACATCGGCGTGCGTATTGAAGATGACGTGCTGGTAACGAAATCCGGGCATGAGGTGCTGAGCCGGGATGCGCCCAAAAGCATTCCGGAAATCGAGGCCCTGATGGCGCATAACAACGGATGATGTGAGCGGTGTATGATATTGCGGTCATTGGCGGCGGCATGGCCGGCGCCGGCCTTGTCTGCGCCCTTGCCGGAGCGAAAGCCGGCCTTGCCCTGGTGGAGGAGAGGCCGGCGCGGGATGACCACCCCCACAGTGATGATGCCAGGGGCATGGCATTATCGCTATCCTCCCGGAAGATACTGGACGAGACAGGCTTATGGCCGAAACTGGAAACATCCGCCTGTCCCATCGAGCGCATACACGTCAGTACCCGGGGCCGTTTCGGCTGTGTCAGGATGTCCGTCGGCATGCTCGATCAGGATGCGCTGGGTTATGTTGTTCCGGCGCATGAACTGGGGCGCGCGCTGTACCGGGAAATTACCGGAAAGGACAATATCGACATATTCTGTCCCGCGACTGCCGAAGGGATAGAGACTGAATCCGGGTCGGTTGCCGTGCGTATCAGGCAGGCCGGTGGGGAGACAGTCATCAAGTGCAGGCTGCTGGTGATTGCGGAGGGCGCATTTTCCAGCCTGAGGGATCTGGCCGGGATCAAAACCAGAGTTCATGATTACCGGCAATCGGCCATCGTTTCGAATATCACGGTTTCCCGGGACCACCGTAACACGGCATACGAGCGATTTGTT
>VYCZ01000156.1 GCA_009843675.1 Gammaproteobacteria bacterium
ATCCTGGACGTGCTGCGCCACTACACGCCGGTTTCCAGCTATTACAAACTGATCAAGAAAATAGAAGATGACCCGACATTCGATAAAAAACGAGCACAGAAGAAACTACGTCGTTATGTCGAAGGCCACGAACACGCTATCCGCTTGAAGGCGGAAATTATGGTAGATCATTTTCACGAACAGGTGCTTGCCCCCGGCAAGATCGGCGGAAAGGCGCGGGCCATGCTGGTGACGGGCAGTATTGACCGCACAATAAAATATTTCCATGCCGTTTCCGGCTACCTGACTGAGCGCAAAAGCCGGTACCGGGCGATCGTTGCCTTTTCCGGCGAACATGAGTATGGGGGCGCAAAAGTCAGCGAGGCATCCCTGAATGGATTCTCATCCACCAAGATAGTTGACAGGATACAGGAAGACCCTTACCGAATCCTGATCTGCGCAGACAAGTTCCAGACCGGATACGACGAGCCTCTGTTGCATACCATGTACGTGGACAAAGTTCTCTCGGGCATCAAGGCAGTGCAAACCTTATCGCGGCTGAATCGTGCCCATCCACAAAAGTACGATGTCTTTGTTCTGGATTTCATGAATGACACGAACACTATAAAAGAAGCGTTTGCCGACTACTATCGAACCACCATCCTCGCGGATGAAACCGACCCCAATAAGCTGCACGATCTCAAAGGTGAGCTTGATGCCTGCGAGGTATATACCGACGGACAGATTGAGGATTTAGTGACGCTATTCCTGAACAATGCGGCGCGTGACAAGCTCGACCCGATACTGGATATCTGTGTCGCCAATTACAAGGCAGATCTCGATGAGGATGGGCAGGTGGAATTTAAAGGCAAGGCCAAGGCATTCCTGCGTACTTATGGTTTTCTCTCTCAAATTCTGTCATACAAGCATCTGGAATGGGAAAAACTCTCTATATTTCTTACCTTCCTGGTTCCCAAATTGCCGGCCCCTGACGAAAAGGATCTTTCTAAAGGCATCCTTGAAGCAATCGATATGGACAGTTACCTGGTCGAAAAACAGGCAACAGTGAAGCTTCAACTACCGGATGAGGACGCTGAATTCGAGCCGCCGCCCACAGGCGTAGGCGGCAGGTCGGAACCTGAACTCGATCACCTGTCAAACATTATCAGGAATTTTAACGAACTGTTTGGCGGTATAGAGTGGAGTGATAAAGACCGCGTGCGTAAGTTGATAACGGAAGAAATACCGACCAGAGTTGCGGCTGACACTTCTTACCAGAATGCCAGGGAAAATTCCGACAGGCAAAATGCACGCATTGAATGCGACAACGCCCTTTCCCGAGAAATAACCGGTTTACTTGAGGTCGATACGGAGTTCTTCAAGGAGTTCATGGATAACGATTCGTTCCGGCGCTGGTTGCAACAGACCGTTTTTAACCTGACTTATATCGAGGACGAAGCAGCGTAACCATACTCATATAGGGTTACATCCATGCCGTTGCCTTCGTGATATTATCTGAATGTCATGAATCAGGCGGTATTGGAAAACAAGCTCCTGCAGTTGGCCACGGGCCACCAACTGGCGGCCGCCCTGTACTTCGTCACAGTCAATAAAATTCCCGATTGCCTGAAAGACGGCCCTCGAACGGCAGAGGACATAGCGGCTGCAGCCGGATTGCCGGCCGGGTCCGTTTACCGCCTGCTGCGGGCGATGACCACATCCGGGATATTCCGCCTGCAGGACGGCAGGTTCTCATTGACCGAAATAAGCGATCTGCTGCGTACGGACCATGCCCGGAGCCAGCGTTCCAAGATCCTGCTCGCCGCAAGCGACCTGGATGTATGGTCCAGGTTGGGCGAAGCCGTGGAACTGGAGGACGCCATACCGGACGTGAAAAAGGACTGGTATCTCGAATGGGGCAAGGACGAGGACCCCATCATGATTTTCGACAAGGCCATGCGCTCCTATTATTTTGATGCGCCGGCGCCTCTCCTGGGGGTTTATGATTTCAACAGCATCAACACCCTGGTAGATATCGCGGGCGGCGACGGCGGTCACCTGATTGAAATACTGAAGGCACACCCGGACATGAAAGGTATTCTCTTCGAGCAGCCTGAAACAGCGCGGCGCGCGGAAGGCTATATCAGTGAAGCAGGATTATCGGGAAGATGTGTGTGTGTCGCGGGAGACTTCTTCAGACCGGAATCCATACCTGATGACGGTGACGCCTACATGATGCGAAACATCATGCATTGCTGGGCCGATGAGCCTTGCAGGCAAATACTGACAAACATCGCCGCGCGCATGCCCGATACCGCGCGTATCCTTGTCATGGAGCAGAAACTTCCCTCAAGTGATGAACAACTGAATGACTGCGTGGAGCACTGGGGCGTCACGCCGGCATGGTGGGACATGTTGATGTTGTTATGGTTCGGGGGAGCGGAACGCACCGTTAAGGAATTCAATACCCTGTACGAGTCTGCCGGCTTGAAGCTGACCAATGTTCTGGAGGGCGGGCTGGGTACTGTTGTTTATGAAGGTGTCAAGGAAAGCGGTATATGAATACTGATATCGTTACGTTGATGGGTGAGCGGCAGACCGGATACAGCCTGCCGGGGCCTTTCTATTCCGACGCGGGCATCTACCGGCTTGACACGGACCGTGTCTTCGGCAAACTCTGGATGCTGGTCGGCCATGTTTCCCAAATCCCTGAACCGGGCGATTGTTTCCTCGCTGAAATCGCCGGAGAATCGATATGGGTCGTGCGCCGGGACAATGACGAAATCGGCGCTTTTTACGACGTGCGTTCCCACGCCTGTCATGTGCTGGTATTCGAAGGGTTGATATTCATCTGTCTCGCCGGGGATTCTCCGCCTGATGTCGGTCCCACGCTCCAGGAAATGGCGCCTTTCGTGAAACCGCAAAATCTGGCCGGCGCCAGGGTCATTCACGAAACCGTCCTGGCTACCGATGCAAACTGGAAACTGGTTGTCGAGAATTTCTGGGAATGTAATCACTGTGAACCCTCGCATCCTGAGTTCATGACGGTCCATGACAGAAACTGGATGCTGGCGATGGGCGCGGGCCTTGGCGCGTGTGTCTCCGAACAGGCTGCAATGGACTATCAGGGAAAATTCGAAGCATTTGAAGAACGCGCGCAGCAGCTTGGTCATCCTTTCGGTTCAGCCTCGAAGCTGGGTCTGGCGTCCACGGAGTTCTGGCAGGTCCTGCGATCTCCGCTGGCGGAAGGCTGTTACTCGGAGACGCGGGACGGCAAAAAAGTGGGACCGCTGATGGGAGACCTCAATGACTTTGACGGCGGGATGACCCACATCAGCTTCAACCCGCTGGCTTCACTCTGGTTGTGTAATGACCA
Source organism: Gammaproteobacteria bacterium (assembly GCA_009843675.1). Lineage (GTDB taxonomy): Bacteria > Pseudomonadota > Gammaproteobacteria > Eutrophobiales > Eutrophobiaceae > JAAXHV01. The sequence goes on from VYCZ01000156.1 coordinate 3,356, forward strand.
TGCAGTCACGTTCAACTTTCGACCGATGGGGCCCATGAGTACGGATGTGCACATGATGTGGCTGGTGGACGGGGACGCGGAACCGGACAAGGATTACACCGTGGAGGACGTAGCGTGGATGTGGACGGCGACCGGGCTCCAGGACAAGACGATCACCGAAAATAACCAGTCCGGCGTAAACTCGAGTCGCTACCAGCCTGGACCGTACTCACTGATGGAGCGGCAACTCGAAGACTTTGTGCAATGGTATTTCGCACGGCTGCGAGAGACCGGCAACGGCTCCTGAACAATTTGAACAGCGATACGCAAGGGGAGGCACTGAAGATGGCCAGGATCAAGGCAGTGTTATTCGGCACCGGCAACATGGGCAGGTTGATAGCCGGCAACCTGGTTGAGAAAGGCGTGGAGATCACCGGCGCCGTCAGTAAAACACATGTAGGACAGGATCTCGGCGAAGTGACCCGGATCGGCCGTCCTGCGGGAGTCACGGTCAGTGAGGACCCGGAAGAAATGCTGGCAGGGAGCGAAGCCGATATTGCCGTGTTGGCGACCTGCAGTTCGATGGCGGAACTGTATCCTGACGCCAGCCTGTGCCTCAAACGGGGTATTAATGTGGTGACGATAACGGAAGGAGCGTTTTATCCCTGGGCCTATGATCCGGACATGGCCGCCGATCTGGATAACCTGGCAAAACAGCATGGTGTGACGCTGTCAGCCACCGGGGTGCAGGACATATTCTGGACAAATTCCATCGCGTTACTGACCGGTGTCTGCCACCGCATAGACAGTGTCGAGTTCGAAGGCACAGCCGATTTCGGGACTCTCGGGCCTGCCGTATTGAACAACCTGCCGCTGGGACTGACGCCGGATCAGTTTCTGGAAATGGCGCCTCCGCCGGACGCAAAGCCGCCGGCTTCGATCGTGGGAATGGGCTTCGAGGCATTGATCGACAAATTGCGCATGACCATCAACAAGGTCGATGGCGGGATAGAGCTTGTGCTGGCGGGTGCCGACGTCGAGTGTATCGGCCTGAACAAGGTAATCAGGGCGGGTCAGATAAGCGGTCTGCGCGAAATCATGACGATCGAAACCAACGAAGGTCCCGTATTCCGTGCGAGGTTTGCCGCGAAAATATTTGAGCCGGACGACCGGGAAAATTATGTGTGGAATATCAGGGGGGTTCCGGATATCCACCTGCAGCAGAATGATGTGCCCAGCGTGGAAATAACCTGCGCATCTATCGTTAACCGGATCCCGGATGTCCTGAATGCCGAACCGGGATTCATTACCGCAGAGAAGCTTGGCACTCCCTGTTACCGGACGTCATCACTGGAGAATTATGTTGATTAACCCACCTTTTCGCGCCGAGCACGTCGGCAGTCTCCTGAGACCGAAAGTCCTGCTCGAGGCCCGTGAGCGGCTGGAGGGAGACGTTTACAGCGAGCACAAGGGAAGTATTGCCAGGCACGAACTCCGCAGCCTTGAGGATGAATGTATCACCGGGGCAATCAAAATGCAGGAAGACGTCGGGCTGCAGGGCATCACGGATGGGGAGTTTCGCCGCCGCTCCTGGTTCCAGGACTTCATGCTGGAAATGAACGGCGCGTCCATAAAATTCGTCGAAGGGACGTTCGTGGACGGCAAAGGGCACAAGCTTCCCACGCCGACACCGCATTTCGAGGAGAAACTACGCCCCCGCACGGGAATCACGACAGACGCGTACATGTTTCTGGCAGGCAGGACAGAGCGTACCGCCAAGGCGACTTTACCCTCGCCGAACATGGCCCACGTATTCGGCGGCAGGGCGGCCATCAGCGCAACCGTTTATCCCGACCTGGGTGAGTTCTGGCAGGACCTGGCGCTGATATACCGGCAGGAACTGGCCCATCTTGCAGAGCTCGGGTGCCGTTACGTACAGATCGACGATTGCGCGTTCACGATGCTCCTGGATGATAATGTACGGGGACGACTCCAGGAACGGGGCGACGATCCGGAGCAATTGCTGGATACCTATATCCAGGCCATCAATCTCGCCATCCAGGAGCGTCCGGAGGGAGTGGTAATCGCAACACACCTGTGCCGCGGCAACAACCGGGGGCACTGGCT
>VYCZ01000116.1:0-3962 GCA_009843675.1 Gammaproteobacteria bacterium
CATCAACGCGCTGCTGGAGAATGCGTCTGTGCACGTTGCCGAGGCAGCAGACGAATTGCGGTCTTACCTGGGCAGGCTGGAGCAGGACCCCGAGCGCCTGCAACAGGTGGAACAGCGCCTGGGGAAGTTGCACGACATGGCCCGCAAGCACCGGGTGCAACCGCAACAACTGTACGCGCACCAGCAATCGATAACACAGCAACTGGCCGGGATGGAACACAACCAGGCGCGCCTGGCGCAACTGGAACAGGAACAGCAACAGGCGTTGGAAGAGTACCGGTCAGCCGCAGACGAGCTGGGCGAACGCCGGCGCCGGTGCGCGGCGCTGATGGCAGAGGAGATCTGTACCAGGATACGCACCCTCGGCATGCCGGACGGCGCATTTCAAATCAACGTCACCCCGGGCCCGGACCTGAAACCCCACAGGAACGGGAACAACCAGGTGGAATTCCTCGTTTCCGCCAACCCCGGACAGGCGCTGCTGCCGTTGAGAAAAGTCGCCTCGGGCGGGGAACTCTCACGCATCAGCCTTGCGGTCCAGGTCAGCGCCAACCGGGACAGCAGCGCGCCGACCATGATATTCGACGAGGTGGACGCAGGGATCGCCGGCGGGATCGCGGAAATAGTCGGCGGCCTGTTGCACAGGCTTTCGGAGCACCGGCAAATCCTGTGCGTTACCCACCTGCCGCAAGTTGCCTCACAGGGAGACAACCACTTCAGGGTAACAAAAACCTCCGATAAAAAAACGACCGCGACCCGGGTTCAAGAACTGAACGATGAACAGCGGGTTGAGGAAATCGCCCGCATGCTGGGCGGCATCAGGATTTCGCAACAATCCCGCGCACACGCCAAGGAGATGCTGGGGGCAGGCTAGGCTCTGACGTTAAAACTCTATCCCCTTCTGTGCCTTGACGCCGTGATGGAAGGCATGGCGGATTTCCTTCACCTCACTGATGGTATCGGCGATCTCCAGCAGTTCCGGTATGGGATCCCTGCCGGTGACGATGACGTTCTGTTTTTCCGGCCGGGCAAGCAGGACCTCGCTTACTTCAGCTGCTGACAGGTAACCGTACTTGAACATATAGGTTATCTCATCGAGGATGATAATGTCGTAAGCAGGGTCCCTGAACAATGGAGCTGCCTTGTTCCAGACCGCCCCGGCGGCGGCGATATCCTTCTCCCGGTCCTGGGTGTCCCAGGTAAATCCCGTCCCCATGACCAGGTGTTTCACCCCCAGTTGTTTGAAAATCGCCTGTTCCCCAGTCTTCCATTTACCCTTGATGAACTGCACTACGGCGCCTTTCTTACCGTGGCCCACGCTCCTGGCCAGCGTGCCGAACGCGGAACTGCTCTTGCCCTTGCCGTTGCCGTACAGGTAGATGATGACCCCGCGCTTTGTCTTCGCGTCCGCAATTTTGGCGCGCACCTGCCGTTGCTGCTCCTGCATCTTCTGCTTGTGCTCATCTGCATTAATGTTGTTCTCAGACATGTTGGTGCCTCTCTAAATTCAGGGAAATAATAACTTAAATTTATTGAGCAGGGTGGGATGGCATTTTAAGGAATGTCGTCAGCCAGGACGGCTGACGATAAAGCGTACATGGACGTATTCACAGCGTGTCCTTAAAATGCCATCCCACCCTGCGGCGGCGCTGCCGACCAACGATAAAACATAACGGATACATTCCTGTTTACCGGCTTCGATAATGAAACGACAGGAAAAAGTTCCGGTCGAAGGAGTTGTAAGTATTGATGGTCTGGTACTCTTCATCGAGCAGGTTCGCCAACTTCGCGCGCAGGGTCAGGCGGTCATTAAAGTGGTACTCCGTCAGCAGATCGAGTGTAGCGAAACCGCCGACCCTGATCGTATTGGAAACGTTATCATAGCGATTTCCCTCGGCAAGCAGGCGCGCGCCGAATGTGAACCTGTTGATATCCCGTCTCAGGTCAAGGGACAAACGCTTCTTCGCCCGGCGCGGCAACCGGTTCCCCGTAATTTCATTCTCAGGATCAAGATATTCCATGATCAGCATGGCATCCCAGCCGCCCCATTGCGCGAGAAGTTCGCCTTCCACGCCGGTCACCTGCGCCTCGTTGACGTTTTCCGGGGCACAGTTGAAAAACTCGTCACAGACGGTGGCAATCAGGTCTTCCGCGTCGATTCGATACGCCCGGATACTCCACTCGAAATATTCGTGCCGGCCCTCCAGGCCTGCCTCCCAGGATTCCGCCGTCTCAGGTCTCAGGTCCGGGTTGCCGAAGAAGGGGAAAAACAGCTCATTGAAGGTGGGTGTCCTGTAAGCGGTGCCGTATGAAGCATACAGGCGTAGCGCATCGCCCCAGGCGTAACTCCAGCCGACACCGCCCGTCGTTTTGGCGCCGAACACCTCATCATCGTCCCAGCGCACCGATGCCAGCAACTGGTGGCCGTAAACGTCCAGGCCATACTGCCCGAACACGCCGGTGTTATCCCGGCTTGTCAGGGCATAGCCGGTAGAACTGCCCACTTTGTCTTCCCGGAAATCGACGCCGAATGAAAGCAGGTTGACATCGAACAGGGAAACATGGTTCTGCCATGACAACTGCCGGCGCCGGGTATCGAAACGCGAAGAGAAATCTCCCGACGGAGCGAAATTTTCAGTCTCGTCGCGGGATTCGCTCAAGCGCAAGGACGTATTCCAGTCCTCCACGGGGTCGAATGACAGCGCTCCGCCAACGACCTGTTGCAGGTAATCGGTCTCGTTCTGGAAGTTGCCGTCGTATTCGGTCGTTCCTTCAGCCCTCTTGATGAAGGCCTCGACCCTGCCGTCAGCGCCGAATTCATAGCCGCCGCGGAACTGCACGGCTATGTTGTCGTAACCGTCATTGTCCGGCTGATCCACGCCGAAGCGGCCTGGCGTGGGACGTCTGGCATCGATCCCGCGGCTATCGAACCAGGAAACTGCAGCACTGTAGTCGAAGTCCCGGTATTGCCCGCTGACCCCGCCGGTAACCTCGAAGGTGTCATAAGAACCGCCGCCGGCATCCAGGCTGTAACGCGGTGTCTCGCCCGAACCCCTGCGGGTGAAGATATGAATGACTCCGCCGAACGCCTCGGAACCCCAGAGGCTGGATCGGGGTCCGCGCACGATCTCGATACGCTCTATCAAGGCGGGTTGAAGATGCTGAAACGCAGCAGTACCCAGGGTTGCCGACCCGACCCTGACGCCATCCACCAGGACCAGCACGTGATGGCTCTCGGTGCCGCGCATGCGGATCCCGGTCGTTTTGCCATAGCCGCCGCTGATCGTCACGTCTATACCGGCGATACCACGCAGCAGCTCGGGCAGGGATTTCGCCTGCAGTCTCTCAATATCCTCCCGATCAATCACGGTAACGGCGGCCGGCAACCTGCCGGCTTCTATCGGCGCGCGCGTCCCGGTGACGATGATTTCTTCCTGCTGGGCAGCCAGAATAACAGACCCGTAAAGACCGGCGCAGGCCAGCAGCGCCCGGATAAATACTTTGTTCATATCTTCACTCCCGTAGAATTTCGCATGAACGAATTCAGACAGCAGCAAAGAGGGGATATTGAGCAGGTGAATGCCCTATGCCGCCCTCCGCAACATGTCATTAACGGCGCTGGGCTTCAGCCGTGTTTCACACCAGGCGGTGAGAAATGCGGGCCGGTCCCGGCCGGTGCATCCAGGCCGGTCTCCGGACTTACAGCGCTGACTGTTGCCAGTCAACGTCCCGGACACCTTCCCGTGCCGTGCACAGTGGTTAACATCCGGGACCAGGGCTGATCACCGTTGCGGGGGCAGTGCTGGAATCGCTTAAGAAAGCTCACCAGGCTTCCCATTAATCCGGTCGATGCGAGACGCAGCAACCGGAAACCTGAATACGGATCCAATGATAAATCAAGTAAGGCGGCGATACAATTATTATCCGCAGATGTGTTATCCGCAGATGACGCAGATGTACGC
>VYCZ01000116.1:3972-5426 GCA_009843675.1 Gammaproteobacteria bacterium
GATATATTGTTGTTATATCGATGTTTTCTTCTATTACGTCGGCCAGGCGTTCGATCTGGCGTTCTCTCATGGCGCGGTAATCAGTCGCCTGCGCCTGTTCCAGGCCCGCCCACTGCAGCAACGCCGCACAGGCGGCGCCTTCGTCGAACAGGCCGTGCAGATAACATCCCAGGATCTTGCCGTCTTCGGACATTGCGCCATCCTGCCTGTCCGGCAACAGGATTGCCGGCTTTTGCAGGGCTTTGCCCTGCGTAATCCCGGCGGGTATCTCGTAACCGCTGACCGGCGTATCATCCAGCGCTAGGCGGGCGTGTACCCGTTTCAACTGTTTTTGCGGACGCAGTTCCGTTTCCATCCGGAACAACCCAAGGCCCTCGCTGCTGCCGGGTTTGCCTTCAATGCCCAGGGGATCGGCGATAACCGAGCCCAGCATCTGGTAGCCGCCGCAGATGCCGATGAGTTTCCCTCCATAGCGCAGGTGCCGATAAATGGCGGGGAACCAGTGGTTGTCCTGCATCCATTGCAGGTCCTGGCGCACATTCTTGGTGCCCGGCAATATGATCAGGTCCGCGGGCGGAATTGCCTCCCCGGAACCGATGAACCTGAAGTCCACCTGCGGGTGCAGGCGCAACGGGTCGAAATCGGTGTGATTGCTGATGCGGGGAAACACCGGGGCGATGACTTTGAGGGCGGATTCCTCCGGGCGCACATCCGTGTCCGGGGAGATGGCATCTTCCGCGTCCAGGTGGAACCCGTGCAGGTAGGGCAATACACCCAGCACCTTCTTGCCCGTGTTCTGTTCCAGCCATGACAGTCCCGGCCGCAACAGTTCGATATCGCCGCGGAACTTGTTGATGACAAACCCGGTAACCCTCTGCCGCTCGGTCTCGCTGAGCAGGTCAAGTGTCCCGACAAGGTGAGCGAACACGCCGCCCTTGTCGATATCGGCGACCAGGATTACCGGGCAATCGGCCTGTTCGGCAAAACCCATGTTGGCGATATCCCGGTCCCGCAGGTTGATCTCCGCCGGACTGCCTGCGCCTTCCACAACGATATACTCGTAACGGTCCTGCAGGCGCCGATAGGATTCCATAACCGCGTGCAGCAATGCGGGTTTTCTTTCATGGTATGCTGTCGCATCCAGGGTTGAATCGACCTTCCCGTGTACTATCACCTGGGCTCCGATATCCGAATTCGGCTTCAACAGGACCGGATTCATATCATTGGCAGGCTCCAGGCCGCAGGCCTGGGCCTGCAATGCCTGGGCGCGACCGATTTCTCCGCCTTCGAGGGTGACGGCGGAATTCAATGCCATGTTCTGTGGCTTGAAGGGGGCGACGGACAATCCGGCACGGGCCAGGACCCGGCACAACCCGGTTACCAGGATGCTTTTCCCGGCATCCGAGGTCGTGCCCTGTATCATTATGGTTTTGGCAGGCATTACTATGGGGAAT
>VYCZ01000111.1 GCA_009843675.1 Gammaproteobacteria bacterium
ATGGACAGATTAATTTCGTGGGGATCATTCAGGGTCAGAGTAAAAATTCTGACGAATTTCTTACTCTGACCCCTTGCATCTACTAGATTCCCGTTTTCACGGGAATGGTTCCTCACTCCCTAGCCCCTGTTTTCTCCAGTACCCGGAAGCTGACGGCGTATTCGTTGCGCTCATCCGCCTGGCGGTCCTGGCGCTCCACCTCGTTCCAGGCGCTCTCGTCAAACGGCGGGAAGTGCGTATCGCCGTTGACCTCCGCCTCAACCCGGGTCAGGTAGATGCGCCCGGCGCGGGGCAGGAACAACTCGTACAACGAAGCGCCGCCCATGACCATGACCTCCTCAAAGCCGGCGCAGGCCGCCAGGGCGCTCTCCACGTCGTGGCACACGACGCAGCCCGGCGCCTTGTAGTCCCGTTGCCGGGTGAGGACGATGTTGCGGCGTCCGGGCAGCGGCCGGCCGATGGATTCATGGGTCTTCCGCCCCATGACCAGGGGCTTGCCCATGGTGACGGCCTTGAACTGTTTCAGATCATCGGACAGGCGCCAGGGCAAGGCGCCCCCGGCGCCGATGACACCCCGGCGGTCCATGGCGACTATAAGCGAGATGATCACGTCAACGGATGGCAACGGGGTGAACAACGGTTTGCAGCGCGCCGACAAACTTCGGCGCTGCAAGCATGAAGAAAAACTCATACACCTTATCTTGGGCCAACCGGGCGGTCCTGATATTTTCCAGCATGTACACGCCACGTTTTGCCAGCAGTGTGCCATGCACCGGAAATCTTTCCTGCGGATTTTCCGGCGGTAATACCTCAAGCGCCCAGGTATCAGACCCGATCGCGACGACGCCCAGGCTTGCCAGGTATTCCGCTCCCTGCACGCCGAGGCCGGGTGTTGTCCTGAGTGAATTTTCCGGGTCTTGCTCCATCATTTCCATCCATCCCGTATGCAGCAATACCACGTCACCTGTTGTGGCGGTTACGTTTTGGCGGTCCATGGCAGCTTTCAATTCCGGCTCGTTAAATACCGTCCCTGCATCCAGCATTTTCCTGTCCATCAGGCCCGCCATATCCAGCAGGATGCCGCGGGTGACTATCGGTGGTAAATGATGAATGCCGTACACCGGACTTCCGTGGGGATGGAAAACTTCAGCAACCGGCACACCGTTATAATGCATGCCGTCGACGGCCACGTGACCGCGCCCGTCAATTTGCGTGCCGATGCCAAGCCAGGAAATCAGCAGGTCATCAAACCCGGCAACTTTGTTGGGAGGACCGGCTGCTTCACTGTTGGGTTCATCAATCGGTTTGGTAAGCAACTGGTAATTCCGGTAACCAAAAGCGGGGGTATCCGGCCCGGTATTCATTGCGAGCGAATAGACGGTGCCTGACTCAATAAGGGCCGCCGCCTTCTTTACCATTAACGGCGACAGGTTATTTATGGCGCCCAGCCTGTCTGCTGCGCCGTATTTCGACGGATGCCAGGATTCCTCTGCGCTGATCTCCGGAGCACAACATAATGCCGACAACAGGTATAGTGAAAAAACGCCGGTGAAAAGATAACTACGATTTTCAGTTAAAGTAAACATAATGCCTCCAGGTACCGGACATGATTGAACCTCGCCCGGAGGTGACAATGATAAAGCTTCCGTTCATCAAGACCAAGGAGCGTCAGCGCCGACACAGCCAGACTGGTCCGACCCTGAACTTGTGAACTTGAACTCAGTACAGCTCCTTCTCGTAGACTTCTTCCAGCATTTCTTCCACTTCCTCGACGGACTGTTCCATTTCAACTTCTTCCTTGAGGACCTCTCCGAAGGATGGAAACGCGCCTTTTTCCAGCTTGCTGCTCTCGTCCCACAGCTTTGACCGGATCATGGCCTTGCCGCAGTGAAAGTACGACTGGGTGATGTGGATTACGAGTCCCGTCTTCACCGGGTTTTTGCCCACCGCGGCAAAGGCCAGTTGCTGCGGGTCGGTGACGATGCGCGCTTCGCCGGAGACCCGCAGGGTTTCGCGCAATCCGGGGATCATGAAAATGAGCGCCATCTTCGGGTTTTCTACCAGGTTGTGAAAGGATTCCACCTTGTTGTTGCCGATGCGGTCCGGCAACACCAGGGTGTTGTCGTCGATGATCTGTATAAAACCCGGTTTATCGCCCTTGGGTGAAATGGTGGGCCGGCCCGATGCATCTGCTGTTGCCAGACAGGCAATGGGCGAGAGATCGATAAAACGGCGCTGGTACTTGTACAGGCTGTCGCTCATCGCCGCCACGGCGGTGGGATAGGGTTCGCCGAAATGGCTCTCAAGTGACTGCCGGTCTTCGATGGTATCGGTCATGGTTGTCTCCCGTTCGCGTTCGAGGGATGCCAGGCTTCCTCTGCTCTGGTGTTCACGGCGCAACATAATGTCAACACCAAGTATAGTGAAAAAATTCCGGTGAAATGATAACTACGATTTTCAGTTATATTAAACATAATGCCTCCAGATATCGGACATGTTTGAATATATCCCCTGAGCTGACAATGAGTGAGAACAGCCATTCACGCCTGCGACGCCGGTTACTGCGACTACTGCTGGCCATCTTCGGTACACACGCACTTTTACCACGATTAGCCCTTGGCAGACAAAAGGATTCGACCCCACCGGCAACAGTTGCTCCGGGTATCGGTTCCACTTTGCGTGCTGACCTGCTGCTTTACAACGGCAGGATAATCACGTTGGATACCGGATCGAGGATTTGCGAAGCCGTGGCAATTCGCGGAACCCGAATCCTTGCCGTGGGAGAAGATGCCGGTCTGCAAAAGCGCGTCCCGCCTGAAACCCGGCGCATCGATCTGGAGGGCCGGACAGTCATGCCCGGCTTTTTTGATGTCCATCCACACATGGACCGGGAAGGACTGAAGGCACTGGGTGGTGAGTCGTTGGAGGGCGCCGATTCGGTGGCGGCCATTGTCGAGCGCGTTGCGGAAGCGGCGCGCAAGGCCCGGCCCGGCGAGTGGATTGTGTTCATGCCCATGGGGGCGCCGCCGTTTGACTATGTTAACGACGCAAGCATGCTCAGGGAGGGACGTTTCCCGGACCGGCATGATCTCGATCGTGTTGCGCCTGACAACCCCGTTTACATACGCAGTGTCTGGGGCTGGTGGACCCGGCCGCCGTTTCCGGCAGTGGCCAACAGCGAAGCCATGCGACGTTGCGGAATCACTGCCGCCAGCGCCGATCCCTACAACATTGAAATCATACGTGACGGCAGCGGCGACCCCACCGGCGTGTTTCTTGAAACCAATCGCACTTCGCTGCTGGAGTTCACACTGTTTCGTAATGTTCCCCGGTTCAGCTACAAGGACCGGCTTGAGTCGGTACGCATCGGATCAGAGATATACAGCGCGCTGGGGACCACCTCGGCATATGAAACCCATGGACTCACGCCGGCATTGTTACGCGCCTACCGCGAAATAGATGATCGGGGAGAACTCAAGGTGCGCATGTCCGCTCCTCTCAGCCTGCCTTCCTCTGCCGTGAGCCGCGCTGATCTCAGCGAACTGTTAAGGCAGTGGGCGCCTTCGGCTGACGGCGCCGGCGTGTCCGCAGGTAATTTTCGGGTATCCGGGGTCACACTCGACCATGCCGATCCACGTGTCGCCGCTCCCATCGCACGGAATTATCCCTACGTCCAATGGGCAGGGCATTTTTACCAGGCGCTGACAAAACGGGAATTCGTCGAGATCGGGATTGAAGCTGCGAAGCTGAAACTCCGGCTGCACTTCCTGATCGCCGAGGCGCCGCCCCGTTACAGCGTGGACGGTACGCTTGATATGCTCGAAGAGATAGACCGGCAGGTTTCCATCCGTGATTTACGTTGTGTGGGTTTTCATATGCTCCACGCGACGCCGGCGCAGATTCGCCGCATCCGTGACCTCGGTCTTGTTGTGACGTTCACCCCCTCGTTCATCTATTCACAGGCGGCGCCACTTCACCTGCACAGGCTTGGCCAGGCTGCCTTCCCGATACGCGAGATGCTCGATGCCGGCATACCCGTGGCGCTGGGTTCGGATAACGTACCGCCTTCCATGCTGTTTACGGCCTGGGAGGCGCTGGAGCGCTGGGACGAAATCGGACAACGGCACCTCGGGGAAAGCCGTCTGACCCGCGAGGAAGTATTGCGCATCAGTTGCCAGGCGCCCCATTACCTGAACCGGGAGGAAGACAGCCGGGGCATGATTGCCGGGGGAATGGCGGCTGACCTGGCGGTGTTCGATACTGATCCCCTGACCTGTGATATCAAACAGTTGGCAAATCTCAAACCTGTGTTGACCATGGTGGACGGGTGGATCGTCCATCAAACCGCAATAGGCGCCGGTATGGATGGGTGCGCCTGGTATCCCACCAGTTCAAAATCCTCGTAGCGGAAGCCGAAGATATCTTTAACGTCGGGATTGAGCCGCATCTGTGGTGGCGGCAGGGGTTCCCGTTTCAACTGCTCGTCGGCCTGCTCCAGGTGGTTCAGGTACAGGTGGGCGTCGCCCAGGGTGTGGACGAATTCACCAGGCGCGAAGCCGGTGACCTGGGCCATCATCAGGGTGAGCAGGGAGTAGGAGGCGATGTTGAACGGGACGCCCAGGAAGATGTCCGCGCTGCGCTGGTATAGCTGGCAGGACAGGGCGCCGCCGTTCACGTAGAACTGGAAGAACGCATGGCAGGGCGCCAGGGCCATCTTGTCGATCTCGCCCGGGTTCCAGGCGCTGACGATCAGGCGGCGCGAGTCGGGGTTGGCCCGGATCTGTTCAATGACGGCGGTAATCTGGTCTATGGTCGTACCGTCCGCCGAGGGCCAGGAACGCCATTGTACGCCGTAGACCGGGCCCAGTTCGCCGTTTTCGTCGGCCCACTCGTCCCAGATGGTGACGCCGTGGTCGCGCAGGTACTGAATATTCGACTCACCCCGGAGGAACCATAACAACTCGTGAATGATGGATTTCAAGTGCAGTTTCTTGGTGGTCAGCGCCGGGAAGTTCCGGCCCAGGTCGAAACGCATCTGGTAGCCGAAGACGCTGAGAGTGCCGGTGCCGGTGCGGTCCGACTTTGGCGTGCCGTTGTGGCGCACGTGGCGTAACAGGTCCAGATACTGTTTCATGTCACATAGTGTCTTGATAGTTTGTGAGGCAGGTTCAGGTAAGTGTTGTCAAAAGATTGTCACCTGTACGGGGCGTAGCAGGTCCAGGTAAGTGTTTTTAAGACACGCTGTGAATACGTCCCTGTACGCTTTATCATCCGCCGTCCTGGCGGATGACATTCTTAAAAACACTTACCTGAACCTGCCAGAAGCTGCACAATATAATACTACACCAACAAGGATCATGGGAAAGGACAATACCTGTCCCATGGTCAGCCAGCCGAAGCCCAGGTAACCCAGGTGAGCGTCC
>VYCZ01000374.1 GCA_009843675.1 Gammaproteobacteria bacterium
GAAGCGACGGTATGGGCGCACTATATAAAATTGCTTCAGCATCTCAATTTAAGCGAGGACGGGTTACAGAATGAATACGCCTGATTTTTCGGACCTGCAGGAGTTTATGGATGAATGGGGCTATGCAGATGCTCATCAGCGTCTGAACAAAAGGTCGAATGCGGAATTATCTTCCGTAAAAAGGTTTTATGATGCCGTTGTGCCGCGACTGGAGGAAATCATAGAGTTTCTGAACCGGTTCCCCGTCGATGAAATACCCGAAGAGTACCAACGGCTTGCTTACATGGCCCTGGCTGCCTGCGAGGTCGACGACCCGGTGAATGTCTGGAACTCATCTGAGTTGACATACAATTCCAATGCAAAGGACTGGCGCGTCAAGAAGAGTTTTTATGATTATGTCTGTGAATGATTTGATTGATTCAGCACAAAACCCGACCGATAACGGCGCTTCGGGCGCCCTGGAAGGGGTACGCGTTCTCGAACTCGGACAACTCATCGCCGGTCCGTTCTGCGGGCAACTGCTGGCGGACCTGGGTGCAGAAGTAATCAAGATAGAACTGCCCGGACGCGGCGACCCGATGCGGGAATGGGGCAAGGGGGAGCCCGTCTGGTGGCCTGTCATCGCGCGCAACAAGAAATGCATCACCCTGGACGTGAGAAAAGAGCAGGGGAAAGCCGTCATCTCCGAACTGGTGGGTAAGGCGGATATCGTCCTGGAGAACTTCAGGCCGGGCACCATGGAGAAATGGGGCCTGGGGTATGCCGACCTGGCCCGGATCAACAAGGGCATTGTCATGGTCAGGGTTTCCGGTTACGGGCAGGAAGGCCCGTATTCCGAGCGTGCCGGTTACGGCGGCATCGGCGAGGCCATGGGAGGCTTGCGCTACATCGTCGGCGACCCTTCCACGCCGCCGAGCCGGGTCGGCATCAGTATAGGCGATACGCTTGCCGCCATGTTTGCCGCCGTCGGCGCGTTGTCTGCGTTGCAATCCCGGAACCGTACCGGGCAGGGCCAAGTGGTGGATTCGGCAATTTTCGAAGCGGTTCTGGGCGTGATGGAATCTACGGTGTCGGAATATGATCAACTCGGAACCATCCGGGAACGAACCGGTTCCATCCTGGCGAAAATCGCCCCTTCCAACGTCTATCCGACGGCAGACAACGACATGATTATCATGGGCGCCAACCAGGACACCGTTTTCGCGCGCTTGTGTGAAGCCATGCAACAGCCTGAACTCGCGCAGGACAAAAGATTCAGTACTCACACAGCGCGCGGGGAAAACCAGGCGGAACTGGATGACTTGATCTCTGCATGGTCAGAACAGTTTGCCGCCGATGAGTTGCTGGCGCTGCTGGAGGGACATGCCGTACCCGCAGGACGGATCTACCGGGCGCCTGAGATGTTGAAAGACGAACATTTCATCGCCAGGGAAAGCATCGTTGATGTGGAGCATCCGAAATATGAGAACCTGAAGATGCAGAACGTGTTTCCCCGGTTGTCGGCAACACCCGGGAAAATAAAATGGACCGGTCCCGCCCTCGGCCAGCATAATGAGGATATTTACCAGGGGTTGCTCGGTTACGATGCCGCCGACCTGGAGCGCCTTAGACGGGAGGGGATTATCTGACCCCTCCGTTATTACAAATTCACCCTGATGATATCGCGCAGCGCCGCGATATGCCGGGGGTGGTCGTTCAGGGCAGGGATGTAGGAAAATCTTTTCCCTCCGGCTGACAGGAAAAAATCCCTGTTCTGTATCTGGATCTCTTCCAGTGTCTCCAGGCAGTCAGCGGCAAATCCGGGACAGATGACCTGCACATGGCTGACCCTGCGCTTGCCCCATTTCCGCAATAGCTTGTCCGTATACGGTTGCAACCACTTGCGTGGTCCGAACCGGGATTGAAAGGAGACTGCCCACAGTTCATCGTGCAAATCCAGTTGCCGGGCCACCAGGCGCGCGCTGGCCCGGCATTCATCTTCATAGGGGTCTCCGGCAAGGACATAAGCCCTGGGTAAACCATGTATAGAAAACAGGAGGTTATCCGGTTCGCCGGACTGTACCCAATGGCTGCTGATAGTTTCCGCTAGGGCATCGATGTAACCGGGATCATCGTGGTAACTCGTGATCATTTTTACCTGGGGAACGATACGCCATGTTTTCAGGACATCGGCGACCGCATCGAAGGTCGACGCGGTGGTCGCGGCCGAATACTGCGGGTACAGGGGCAATACCAGCAGTTTCCTTATATTGTAACTGCGCAGTTTCTCCAGCGCGGAGCGGATGGACGGGTTGCCGTAACGCATACCCAGTTCCACCCGGTACGGTTCATCGACGGCCTCACCCAGAGCCGACCGGATCGCCTCGCATTGTCTTTTTGATATGGCCAGCAGGGGCGAGCCCGCTTCGGTCCATACCTCGCGGTACGCCCTGGCGGAACGGCGCGGGCGCAGCCTGAGGATGATGCCATGCAATACCGGCCACCACAGCAGCCTGGGCGTTTCGATCACCCGCGGGTCCGACAGGAACTGCGCCAGGTACTTTCTCAACGCGGCCGGCGTCGGCGCATCGGGCGTCCCGAGGTTGGTGATGAGAATCCCGGTCATTGCCGGCGTATCGTATTTGAATTCAGGGTTGCCGCTATACCTGGCCATTTTACCCTTCTCCGGTTAATCCTGATCCCATTATGTGTTAGTCCCGATAAATACTCCAGAGGTTCACGCCTGCGCCGGACTTCAAGTCCGTCCCCGGTTATGGAAACTATCCGCAGATGACGCAGATTAACGCAGATAATTCAGACGGTTTTATATTCTTACTCCTGATATCGATACTTGATCAGATCTGAAGAATAAGGGACCATGGAACCGGGCCGTCATGTCTTCAGAGCAAAAGCAAATCTCCGATCCTTTACTGGGTCCGGCGGACCCGCCGCCGTTCCGTTTTATTGATCGGCGTTCCTCTTCAAGGCGCCTGGTCGTTGCCGACCACGCCGGGAATGCCGTGCCGGGTTCCTTGCAGGGACTGGGTCTGGACCGGGACGTTTTCCGGCAGCACATCGCCGTTGACATCGGCAGCCGGGCACTGGCCGCGCGTCTTGCGGAACTGTTGGGATCGTCGTTGCTGCTTGCAAATTATTCCCGCCTGGTAGTCGACCTCAATCGCCACCTGGACGACCCCACCGCGTTCATCCCCGAGAGTGACGGCATTGCCATCCCCGGCAATCAAAACCTCGGCGCCGCGGACAAACGGCGCCGCGCTGATGCCATACACCATCCTTATCACAAAGCCATTGACAACCTGATAGACGATTTCATGAAGCAGGGGAGCCTGCCCGTCATCATCAGTATGCACAGTTTTACCCCGGTGCTGGAAGACGTGGCTCGCCCCTGGCATATAGGCGTGCTATGGGACAAAGACCCGCGCATCGCCCATCCCCTGCTGGCCAGGCTCAGGCAGAACCCGGAATTGCTTGTCGGCGACAATGAGCCTTATTCAGGTCGCCATCCGTCCGATTATACGGTTGATTACCACGGCGAAGGCAGGGGTGTCGCCAACGTATCCATCGAAGTGCGGCAGGACCTGCTTGGCGACAACGGCGGCATCGGGCGCTGGGGCGCGCTGCTGGCTGAGGCGCTGACTGATATACTGGCCGATGAGTCGCTATACCGGTACCTGGAGTCGGAGTAATCTGCTGATGACTGAACCCGAATTTACGGTGGGCATCGAAGAAGAATACCTGCTCGTGGACAAATCTACGCGGGACCTGTGCAATGATCCTCCGGGGACCATGGTGGAGGAATGCGCAGCGCTGTGCGGAGGCCAGGTCACTCCTGAATTCCTGCGTTCCCAGATCGAGGTGGGCACGCGTCCTTGCCGGACTATTGCCGAAGCCCGCGCCGACCTGGAGTCGTTGAGGCGCACGGTCATCCAGGTCGCCGGGCGCTACGGACTGGCCCCCATTGCCGCGTCCACCCATCCGTTCGGCAACTGGCACGAGCAGTTGCCTACGCCGAAGGAACGCTACAATATCCTTGAGCACGATATGCAGGCCGCGGCCAGGCGCCTGCTGATCTGCGGGATGCACGTCCACGTCGGGATTGCGGATAACGAGTTGCGCATCGACCTGATGAACCAGTTCAATTACTTCCTGCCACACCTGCTGGCCCTGAGTTGCTCCTCGCCGTTCTGGGAAGGGGAGAACACCGGCCTGCTATGTTATCGCCTGACGGTTTTCGACGCCCTGGTGCGCACCGGTATCCCGGAACAGTTCTCGAGTTACGGAGAATACGAACGCCATGTCAATATCCTCAAGGCTGCCGGGGTGATTGAGGATGCGAGCAAGATTTGGTGGGACCTGCGGCCCAGCGCGCGCTATCCTACCCTGGAGGCCCGCATCATGGACGTGTGCACCGACCTGGATGACGCAGCCTGCCTTGCCGCGTTTGTCGTATGCATTATCCGCATGCTCTACCGCCTGCGCAAGGACAACCAGCGCTGGCGCACCTACGCCCGGATGCTGGTCGCGGAAAACCGCTGGCGGGCGATGCGCTACGGCGCCGACGAGGGCCTGATCGACTTCGGTAAAGGCGAGATCGTTCCATTCCGCACGTTACTGGAAGAGCTGCTGCAGTTGGTGGAGGAAGACGCCGCGGCCCTGGACTGCGCCGCGGAGGTGGCCCATGCCCGCACTATCCTCCAACGCGGCACCAGCGCGCACCGCCAGGTCCGGGCTTACGAACAGGCGCTCAGCGCCGGCATGAGCAAGCAGGAAGCCCTGCGGGCCGTGGTCGATATGCTGGTTGCCGGGACGGACCCGGATATGCAGGGGCCAGAGTAAAATTTCTGACGAAATTCTTACTCCGACCCCGAGAGTCTCGTCCATCCCCCGAGAGTTCAGGGGTCAGAGTAAGAAATTCGCAGAATTTTTACCCTGACCCCGTCCATCCGGGCATCCCTCAGGATTGCCTGAGCGCCAGCATCGGCGGGGTGGACAGCGCCTTGCGAGTACCGGCCAATCCGCTAGCGACCACGATCACCACGGACAGCAACGGCGTGATGAGCCAGACCCACGGATTGACCACCACGTCCATGTGAAACACGTATTCGGCCAGTAACAGTTCCGCCGCGGTAGCCGTCAGGGCGGCGATAATGCCGGCGATCAGACCCAGGATGGCGAACTCCGCCAGCAGGCCGGCGAGAACGTGGCCGCGCTCCGCGCCCAGGGTGTTCAGCAGCGCGGTCTCGTACCTGCGTTCATCATGGGTGGTTTGCAGCGCGGCCAGCAGGACAATGATTCCCGCCAGCAGGGTGAAACCCGACACGAACTCCACCGCCTTCGCCACCTGTTCCATGA
>VYCZ01000450.1 GCA_009843675.1 Gammaproteobacteria bacterium
GCCATAACAGGCGCGCGGGGCTTCATCGGCACGCACCTGCTCAGATATCTCAACACGGGTGGTTTTGGTTACACAGCCCTGAAACGAACAGGTGATGATTTCATCTATCCGACAAACTGGGAGGAATTTGGCGCAATTATCCACCTGGAGGCAAGAGTGCACTTGAAAAAAAGCCGGAAAACCCATCTCCTTTATACCCGAAACCTTGCCGAAAAAGCCGTCAACTCCAATATAAGACATTTCATATTTGTAAGTTCCGTGGGTGTACTGGGAAAATTCACCCGGGCATCTCCCTTTGATGCCGATAGTCCGTACAACCCTCTTGAAGATTATTCGGTTTCAAAAATGGAAGCCGAAGAAGAGTTAAAACGGATTTTTCACGATACTGATGTAAATCTGACGATTATAAGACCACCTCTGGTTTATGGTTCCGGCGCAAAAGGGAATTTCAAGTCTCTCAGCAGACTGGTAAAACATATCCCGGTTTTGCCGGTTGGTTCAATTAAATCGGAACGGTCTTTTTGCTCGGTAAACAACCTGTGTGATTTGATTATTACCTGTCTGAATAATGAGAAATCGTACAACCGGACTTTTCTGGTAAGTGACGACGTCACCGTAACACTGGTGGATATGATCAAAATGATGTACAGGAGTCTGGATAAGACCGGATTGATTATTCCCGTTCCCGTGTCACTGTTGCACCTGGCGGGTTTGATAACCGGCAAGACACAGGCTGTGAGTAAACTGACCAGTTCATTGACGCTGGATATCAGCCACACAAAAGATACTCTCGGCTGGAGTCCGCCTTATTCCATGGAACAGGAGATCAGCAGGGCATTGAATGATGATAAGACTGTTTGACATCGTTTTATCCATTATTGCTCTTGTCCTGCTGGCGCCGATCATACTTGTGATTTATCTGTTGATTCTTATCGAAACCGGATCCCCCGTATACGTTCAGGAAAGGGTTGGTTACAAAAAAAAAGCGTTCGTGCTTTTGAAATTCCGTACCATGAAATCCGGTACGCCCTCCCTGGCTACGCACCTGGTGAGTGAAAGCGCCCTGACGGCAACCGGCAGGCTGTTGAGGAAAACCAAATTCGACGAATTGCCGCAACTGGTTAACGTGCTCAGGGGAGAGATGAGCCTGGTGGGTCCCAGGCCGTGTTTATTCAACCAGACTGAACTGATCCTTGCCCGGGACGGGCTGGGAGTTTTCGAGGTGCTGCCCGGGATAACCGGCTTGTCGCAGCTGAGAAAGATAGACATGTCAACGCCGGAACTGCTTGCCAGGACGGATGCGCAGATGATCGGTGATTTTTCAATATACAAGTATTTTCAATACCTTGCATTGACCGCGTTCGGTATGGGCGCCGGTGATCGAATCGATAAAAGTTCCGGTGGTTGATGAATCCGGGCTAGAATACGGTTATCGTTACGGATATCTGAACCGGATAAACGTGTATCGTATGCAGGGCCTTGATGCTCAGTAAACTGAAAATAAATCCATCAGTCTTGCGCCCGTATATCCGCGCGGGCGTATTTCTGCACGATCTCCTGATGATCCCCGCGGCCTGGTACCTGGCTTACTGGTTGAGATTCAACCTGGGGACAATCCCGGAGAACTCCCTGCAGGTGGCGACCCTGATGTTGCCGGTTGTAGTCCTGTGCCAGTCAATCAGTTACTTCGTATTCGGTTTGTATCGCGGCATCTGGCGCTTCGCCTCCCTGTACGATTTCATCCGTATCGGCAAATCCGTTTATGTAGGGGCGCTGATCGCTACCCTGGTGATATTCGCCGTTACCAGGATGGAGCAGGTGCCCAGGTCCGTGATCCCCTTGTATATGATCCTGCTGTTCGTTTTCCTGGGCGGTAACCGGGCGCTGTACCGTTCCTTCAAGGATCAGCGCATGCGTGCCGGGGGCGGCAAACGTGTGCTCATCATCGGCGCCGGCGAGTCTGCCCAGATGCTGGCGCGGGACATGCTGCAACATGCCCGGGGTGAATACCTGCCGGTAGGCATGATCGACGACAACCCCGACAAGCTGAACCGGGAGATCCACGGGATAAAGGTGCTGGGCAGGTTCGATGACATTCCCGAAGTGGCGCTGCGGCAGTCCATAGACCTGATCGTCATCGCCATCCCCTCGCTGTCCTCCACCCGCATGCAGAAGCTGGTGGGCATCTGCGAAAGCGCGGGGACGGACTTTAAAACCCTGCCCAGACTGGAGGACATGATTTCCGGACAGGTTACCGTCAATGCCATCCAGGAAGTGTCCATCGAAGACCTGCTCGGCAGGGAAAAAGTCGAACTGGACCGGGCCATGATGCAGGCCGGTTTATCCGGCAAGGTGATCATGGTGACCGGCGGCGGCGGTTCCATCGGTACGGAACTGTGCCGCCAGGTCGCAGGGTTTGCGCCGCAAGCCCTGGTCATCCTTGAACGCAGCGAGTTCAACCTGTACCGGATCCAGACCGAACTGGAAAACCGTCACCCGCAGCTCAACCTGGTCACCGTCCTGGGCGACGTGTGCGACCGGCAGGTGGCAGAGAATGTTATGCAGCGTTACCGGCCTGACATGGTATTTCATGCCGCCGCATATAAACATGTTCCCATCCTGCAGGCGCATCCTGCCGAAGCCGTCAAGAATAATATTACCGGCACCCGGATCACGGCAGAAGCGGCAAGCCGGTTCGATTGCGACAAGTTTGTCTTTATTTCCACTGATAAAGCGGTCAACCCGACCAATATCCTCGGCGCCACCAAGCGCGCCGGCGAGATTTACTGCGAGGGCATGAATACGGTTTCCTCTACGCGCTTCATCACGGTCAGGTTCGGTAACGTGCTGGGTTCCGACGGCAGCGTTGTGCCGCTGTTCAGGGAGCAGATACGCGCCGGCGGGCCGCTGACGGTAACCCATCCCGACATGACCCGTTACTTCATGACCATCAGGGAATCATGCCAGTTGATCCTCCAGGCCAGCGTGGTGGAACAGGAAGGGGGGATTTACGTACTGGACATGGGCGACCCGGTCCGCATCGACTACCTGGCGGAGCAGATGATACGCCTCTCGGGCAAGGAACCCGGCGAGGACATTGAAATTCAGTACGTGGGCCTGCGGCCGGGCGAGAAACTGTATGAGGAACTGTTCTACGAGGATGAGGCAAAGGAAACAACTGCAAATGACAAGGTGTTTCGGGCAAGACATGCCAGCGCCGACTGGCGCATGGTGAGGCAGGTGGTCACCCGGCTGGAACAGTCTCTTGATACGGCGGGCGATGGCGATATCAAACGCATACTGGCGGAGTTGGTTCCGCAATACAGGGATAGTGATTCGCTTGACATTGACAAGGTCGCTTAACCGCCATATCGGCATCGGAGACATGGCCGGAAAATGACCCGCAGGATCAACAAGGCCGTTTTCCCGGTAGCGGGCCTGGGCACGCGTACCCTGCCGGCCACGAAAGCGCTCGCCAAGGAGATGTTGACCCTGGTGGACCGCCCGGTAATCCAGCATGCCGTGGAGGAGGCGCTCAGCGCCGGCATCACGGAACTTATTTTCGTTACTGCGGAGAGCAAGCAGATCATCCGGGACCACTTCCGTCCCAACCGGAAACTGGAACAGGAACTGGCGCGGCGCGGCAAGCAGGAACTGCTTGAACGGGTGAAGAATATCCCCCCGCCCGGTGTTGCCTGCCACGACGTCATCCAGCAGGAACCGCTGGGGCTGGGCCATGCCGTCCTCTGCGCCAGGGCGCTGGTCGGCGACGAACCGTTTGCTGTGCTCCTGCCCGATGACCTGGTGCATCACCCGGAAACCACCTGCCTGCAGCAGATGATGGAGGTCTACCGGGACCGTAACTCAAGCGTGGTCGCAGTGGAGAATGTGGCCCGCGAACAGGTCTCCCGGTACGGGATCGTGGAGACGGCCGCTGCACCGGACGGCGCCAAAAGGATGAAGTCCATCGTGGAAAAACCTGTGCCCGAGGACGCGCCCTCGACCCTGGCGGTGGTGGGGCGTTATATCTTCACCCCGTCGATCATGCCGTTGCTGGAAACGACACCCAGGGGCGCGGGCAACGAGATCCAGTTGACCGATGCCATAGCGGCGTTGCTGGGGAAAGAAGATGTATACCTGTGTGAATTCCAGGGCCGGCGCTACGACTGCGGTTCGATCCTGGGATACATGAAGGCGAACGTGGAATACGCACTGAGGCACGAGACCATCGGGTCGGAGTTTGGCACTTACCTGGATGACCTGGTGTCTAAACTTCGCGACTAACGGAAAAAAGGAAAAAATAATCTTTACATATTCAAAAAAGTAAAGATTGTGGTAAGATATAGCAGTGCTACAAGCTATGAGGATCATAATCAATGCCGATAGTCAGTTCGAAAAGACAGATCACCCTTCCTGTTGAGCAATGCAATGAAGCGGGAATACGGCCGGGCGATGAATACAGGTGCTTTGTGGCGAACGGGCACATCACGATTGTCAGGAAGATGCCGGAGGCAGCAAAAGGTTGCCTCAGTCATGTAACAGGCGATTCAACCCTCAGCGACGAAGAATCCCGTCAGAGTGCCCTGATTTGAATCCAGGCCCGTGATTGCCGTTGATACCAATATCCTGCTCAGGTATTTGCTGAGAGATGATAAACAGCAGGCGGAAAAGGCAGCTCACCTTATCAATGGCGATGAAAGGGTGTTGATTACCGATGTGGTGCTGGCAGAGATGATTTGGACCCTGGGAGGCCGCAAGTACCAACTGAAAAAGGAAGACATTGTCAACACGATAGAATCGCTGTTCAAAGAGCCCAACCTTCACTTCGAAGATGACCAGGTAGTATGGCGCGCGCTACAGGCTTACCGCGGCGCAGAGCCGGTTAAAGTCGGCAAACGTAAAAAGGAGGCAGACTTCGCTGACGCCTTGATTGCGTACAAGGCGCAAAGTATTGCTACCAAGCAACAAGCCCGGCTGCAGGCAGTGTACACATTCGACAAGGCAGCGAGTCAGTTACCGCATAACCGGATGCCGTAGAGGCAGCTCATCGGCCAATTGATTTTGAAATAGCTACCCGGGGGCTCGTACCGCAGACTGTATAATTAACAGGAATAATTCGTAACATTATGCATTTAAGTCAAAAATAAAGGGGCAGCCCCCGTAAAAAAACAGACCGACATGACAGGGCAGGAGGAATACGATGTCGTCAGGCTACGGGTATGCCAATCTGATTCTATTCCTTGCTCGGTTTCGCTCGTGCTCAAACCTCTCGGTCGCGCCATTCATCCTGACATCTGAGAGTTGGTCGTTAAGCGGTGGCCGCTTCTTATTCGGTGGGCACTAC
>VYCZ01000271.1:0-1915 GCA_009843675.1 Gammaproteobacteria bacterium
ACCCCGTCTTTTCTCTTCACCATCATGGCAATACCCGAACTGTTCGGCGGCGGCTTAATTTCGTCTTTGTAATACGCGACCTTATGTTTCTGTACGTCAATTTTGCGGTTTACGTCCAGGTCTCGCTGGTTAACCCCTTTAAGCGGGTGCACGCAGACACCGTCCACAATCTCCAGGTCCAGCCACCATTTCTTGGCGGGATTGCGTATGCCGTGGCCCAACAGGTCATCCAGTTTTACCGCGATCGGCACCAGCAGGGGCTTCAGCCAGAATGCGTTGACGCCGCACCAGCTTGCTGCCTGGGTGGCGATGGGGCCGTCCCAGCTTATGACCTTGTTCAGCGGGCAGGTCTTCATGCAACGGCCGCAGGCCAGTCCGCGCTGGTTGGTCAGGCGGTAGCGGGTACAGCGCTCCACGTCCGGCTTCCACATCTCGTAACCGTTGAACATCACCTTGTCGCCGAAGGGTATGGCGTCGCAAGGGCATTCCCTTGCGCACTTGAGACAGTTGGAGCAGAAATACTGCAACCCGAAATCCACGGGTTTATCGGGAACCAGGGGCAGGTCGGTGGTCATGACCACGGTCTTGAAACGCGGCCCGATGAACGGGTTGAGCACCAGTTCGCCGATGCGGCTGAGTTCGCCCAGTCCCGCCCACATGACCAGGGGAATGTGCAGCACATGGGAGTCAGCGTTGGTCTGCGGCCGGGCGGGATGGCCCATTGAGCGGATGTGTTCGGCCATGATGCCGGCGATCAAGGCGCCGCGCATGTAGGCTCGCATGGACTGCGCCCCGGAAATGAAATCGTCGCCGGAGGCGCCTTCCATGGTGTCATAGCCCTGGTCGATCAGGCATACGACGGCATATTTGTGGTACGGCTTGATCTCCGAACCGTCTTCCTTGTGCGAATACCAGTCATAGTCAGGTATCTCACAGATCCAGGTTATCTCCGACCCCAGGGCGTAGGATAATGATTTCAGCGCTTTGGTATTGGCCTCGGGATCAATCAACTCCAACGCTTTTGTTTCCGCTACAGGCCCGTCCTGGTGCGGCACCATGCCGCGGATCTGCTTCAGCATGGCCGCGGCAAACGGGTGTTTGAAGGAAAACCGCTGGCGTTCCACCTGGGCTTTCTTATCCAGGTCGCCATGGATCGCCCTCTCGAAGAAACCGGCCCGTTTCGGCACCCGCGGCACTTCATCATCCAGTATCAGCGTCGTGGGCCGATCTACGCGTTTTACCTGTTCCATCGGGTAATTACTGAGATGGGTCTTTCGGTTTGCCCGGCGCCACCGCTCCAGGCCGGACGTGGCGCCGCCGATACCCAGCCAGTATGCCAGGTTCCTGCCGTTTTTCGCTTTGCGCGCCAGTGGTTTGTCCGTCGCCAGCGCGTAGTCCGTGGTCACCACCGCGACCGAATAGCCGGTTCCCAGGTATGGGTTGACGACCTGTCCGTTATCCCGGACTCCCAGGCCCGCCAATACGGTCAGGCGGCCGATATCGATTTGATCGTTCCGGTCGTCATAAGCGGTCGCGTTGAACCCCATTGCCCGGATGTGGTTGGCTATGCCCACCGCCACTTCGAAGGCGCGCATCTGCGCGGTGGCATGGATGGAACCTTCCAGCCAGCCGCTCGCCAGGTTGCCGGCTTCCGGCAGGCGGCTGTATTCGGCAAGCACGACGATGCCGTGAGTGTGATCTTCCGGACTCGCATCCTGATACCAGCATGATGCGGACAACTCGCATATCCCGATCTGCCCGGCATCAAGAAAATAGCCGGCGCCCTTGACATCTATGGAACGCCTTTCCAGGTCATCAGGCACCGGCGCCCTGGCCGGGGCAACCGGGCCGTTACAGAACTGCTTGAAGATGGCGTGATACTTCTCCAGCGCCGCGGCATAGTTTGAAGATGTAC
>VYCZ01000271.1:1925-5342 GCA_009843675.1 Gammaproteobacteria bacterium
CTGAATACGGGTCCGGGATTCTGCCCCAGCTGCTGTTCATACTCGATAAGCCGCTCATCGCGGGGCAACCTCTCAAGGGGATAAAACCCGTGGTGGAAGGGGCGGTTTTTGTTTGAGAAGAAGATCATGCTTTGCTCACCGGATTACCGGGATATAGTATTTGATCCTGGGGTCAGAGTAAAATCCTCGTTATCGTGGCCGATGGCAGGGTCCGGGGTGATTTTACTCTGACCCCTGCAATTCTCTGACCCCTGGATTACTGTCAGTGGCTTGCCGCTTCCGACGTACCGATACCGAGCTCCGAGCGGATATATTGTTCGTCAAACGCCGTTCTTTCCCCGTCCGCCCTGGCGCTGTGATCGCTCCTTGACGACAGCCAGGCCGTGAGGAAAGCCAGCGGAGCCGAGATAATTGTCGGGTAGACATACGGAAACACCGGTTTTTCCATACCTATCACGTCCACCCACACCTGCGGCCCCAGGATAATCAGGCTTACGGAGGATACCAGGCCGGCCAGGCAGCCATGGATGGCGCCCCGGGTCGTCAGCCCGCGCCAGTACATGGACAGCAACAATACCGGCGCATTAGCGCTGCCGGCAACCGCCAGGGCCATATTGGTGACAAAGATGACGTTTTGATGCTCAAAGGCAATGCCGAACAGGATTGCCAGGATACCGATGCCGACTACGGCACAGCGGGAGACCAGTAATTCGGATTTTTCCGATGCCCTGCCCTGCTTAATCGATTTCGCATACAGGTCATGGGCGATGGTGGCGGCCGCGGAGATGGTCAATCCCGACACAACGGCAAGGATGGTGGCAAAGGCAACCGCAGAGACAAAACCCAGCAGAATATCGCCTCCCAGGTAGTGGGCGGCATGTAATACCACCATGTTGCGGCCGCCGGTCAGGCCGCCCGCGGCACTCTGGTAGTCCGGGTTGAACATGATGATAGAGACCGCGCCAAAGCCGACGACGAGCATCAGCAGGTTGAAATAACCGATGATGGAGATAGCGTAAAATGCCGATTTTCTCGCCGTTTTTGCGTCCTTCACGGTAAAGATCCGCATGAGGATATGGGGCAGGCCGATGAAGCCCAGCAGGGCCGTCAACCCCAGGGAGAGCACCGATACCGGTTCTTTGAGCCAGCCGCCCGGCGCAACGAGGTCCCAGCCCCTCGGATGAGTCGTGACTGCGCTGTGGAAGACCGCATTCAGGTCAAGCTGGTAATGCTGAAGCATTAACAGGGTAATCAAGGTGCCGCCGACCACCAGCAGGAATGCCTTGATAATCTGTACCCAGGTCGTGGCAAGCATCCCGCCGAAGGTCACGTAGGCAATCATCAAGGCGCTGATTCCGCTCACGGCCCAGATGTAATCAAGACCGAACAGGAGCTGGATCAGTTTTCCGGCGCCTACCAGTTGCGAGATAAGATAAAAGATCACGGTGGCAAGGGAACCCAGGGCGGCAACTTGTGTGATCGGGCGTTGATCAAGACGGAAAGAGATGACATCGATAAACGTGTAACGGCCCAGATTACGCAGCCGTTCGGCAACCAGGAACAGGATAACCGGCCAACTGGCCACCGCGCCGACCGCCAGCATCAACCCGTCCGTGCCGCTGAAGAACAACAGGCTTGTCAGCCCCAGGAAAGTCGCCGCCGACATAAAATCACCGGAAATGGCAATCCCGTTCTGCCACGCGGGAATGCCGCCGCCGGCAGCATAGAACTCCTTGCGGGTACGGGTGCGCCGGGCCGCCCACCAGGTAATCCACAAGGTGCTCAGGACAAACAGTACAAACGTAAGGACCGCGGTGATATTACCTCCGCCGGCGCTGCCGGCAACCGGCTCGGCAATGCCGGCGGCCGATGACAGCAGCAGGACCGGGAAGACGGATATTCTCCTAATCATCCGCCAGTTCCTTCAGTACCCTTTCCCGTTCCGGGTCGTAAAACCTGCCTGTCCACCAGATATAAAACGCGGAAATCAGGACACTCATTACAATGACCAGTACGGTCAGCCAGATAATGACGCTGACCGCGCTTCCCGTCGGCCATATAAATCCCGATAAGCCGGGCAACCAGGCAATGGCGCCGAAATAAACGCCGAACTGGAGAATGCCTATCGCCGTCAGCAGGTATGTCACCCGCTTACGCCTGCGGACCAGTGTCCGGTAAGCCGGGGAAGCCGGCAGCTTGCGGATTTTTTCGTGCATCTCAATGATCATATTTAAAATTGCAGGGGTCAGAGTAAAATTTCTGACGAAATTCTTACTCTGACCCCGAAACTCACGTGAATTCCCCTATAATAACGCAGGAAACCGCAACATTGAGACCACACGGCATGTTGAAAGCTGACAGAAGGCAGGAACTCGCCTCTATCTCCGCCGCGAGTATGGCCAATCGGGATACCCCGCTTGTTCGTAATGCCTGGTACGTGGCGGCGCGCAGCGATGAGATCGGCAGAAACCTGTTTTCCCGGCAATACCTGGGCATCAGCACCGTTTTGTTCCGCAAGGAGGACGGCACCCCGGTGGCCCTGCAGAACCGCTGCTGCCACCGCTCCTTCCCCCTGTCCGAGGGCAAGCTGTTCGGCGACGTGCTGGAATGCGGCTACCACGGGTTCCGGTACAATACCTCCGGACGCTGTATCGCGGTCCCGTCCCAGGACCGTCCGCCGCAGAACATCGGCGTGCGCGCATTCCCGGTGATCGAGAAAAAACCCTTCATCTGGATCTGGCCCGGAGACCCGGACCTGGCCGATGAGGCCCTGCTGCCGCACCAGGAATACTTCGACCATCCGGACTGGGCGGTGAATATCGGCTTCCTCAACATCAAGGGCAGTTACGTGCACCTGCACGAGAACCTGCTGGACCTGTCCCACCTCAGTTTCCTGCACGACAAGACCTTCGGCACGCCGGAGTACGCCAAGGCGCCCATCGAGTCCACGGTTGAAGACGAACACTTCGAGGTATGGCGGCACGTGGAATGCGTACTGCCGCCCATCTATTCAAAACCCCTGGGCTGGGAGAACGAAAAGGCCCTGCGCAGTTCCGGGTCCCTGTTTGTCACACCCGGCCTGCATGTCAATACGGGGATACTGAAAAACCTGGACAAACCGGAAAAAATGGAAAAACTGCAGCCCCTGGTCAAGGTAGCGCAGTTGATCACCCCGGAAACCAATACCTCCACCAATTACTACTACGCCCAGTGCCGCAATTTCTGTATCGATGACGAGGAGATGGGCGCCTTCATGCTGAAGGCCAACCAGGCCGCGTTCAGCGAAGACGTGTTCGCCATCGAACATATCAACCGGATGCAGGATATCGACCGCACGCCCGACTTCTACGAGATAGACGTGCCGGCGGACCGGCCCGGGGTCGCCATGCGCCGGCACCTGAAAAGACTGTCCGATAT
>VYCZ01000059.1:0-3194 GCA_009843675.1 Gammaproteobacteria bacterium
GTGAACTGGGGTTGACCGTGGAGGATTTCGAGCGCATTAATGATGATGCGGCCGCGAGCAGTTTTTTGCCGCGAGAGGAGAGGCAGCGGGTGTGGCCGCGGGAGATTAGGGAGTCACCCGCTGGGTGACGATGTATTTCACTGGATTCCGGGTCAAGCCCGGAATGACGAGTCCTTTTTACCCGTCATTCCTGCGAATGCAGGAATCCAGTCACACAACCGTCGCCGGAGGCGACTCGGTATTGGACTGGAATGACGATTGAAACAGTTTCCGGATATCCTCGACGATGATGACGTTGACCGGGATCATGATCAGGGTGATGGTCGTCGCGAACAGGATGCCGAAGCCGAGTGAGATGCCCATGGGGATCAGGAACTGCGCCTGTATCGATTTCTCGAACAGCAGCGGCAGCAGGCCGAAGAAGGTGGTGAGCGAGGTCAGCATCACCGGCCTGAAGCGGACCACGCCTGAATTCAGTACCGCATCGGGCACGCTCATGCCTTCTGCCCTCTTCTGGTTGATGAAATCCACCAGCACCAGGCTGTCGTTGACGACCACCCCGACCAGGGCCATTACGCCCAGCATGCTGGGGAAGGTCAGCTCGCGGCCCAGCAGCCAGTGCCCCCATACCGCGCCGATGATGCCGAAGGGGATCACCGACATGACGATCAGCGGCTGGACGTAGGACTTGAGCGGCAATGCCAGCAATACGTAGATGACGAACAGTATCACGACCATGCCCCATTGCAGGCTGGCAAACGACTCGCGCTGTTCCTTTGCCTCGCCCTCAAATGACCAGGTAACGCCCGGGTAATTGATTAACAGCGCCTGCAGGTACTCATCCAGGTCCGCCTGCAATACCGTCATGTTCGTCTTGCCCTTGTCGACGTCGGCAGTGATGTTCATGGTGCGTTCACGGTCAATACGCAGGATCGTCGACGGTCCCTTGCCTGGTGTCAGCGTCGCCACGTGGGACAGCGGCACCCGGCGGCCGTCCGGCGCTGTAATCAGGTATTCATCCAGCGTGGCCGTGGTGCTCCTTTCGTCCTTCGGCAGGCGCACGATCACGCGTATGTCGTCGCGCCCGCGCTGGATGCGCTGGGCCTCAAAGCCGCGGAATGCCTGGCTGACCTGGTTCGCCACCGCGGCGCGCGTCAGGCCCAGTACGTGGCCCTGCCGGGTCAACTCGATCTGCAGCTCTTCCTTGCCGTCAGACAGGCTGTCCGCTATATCAAACACCGTGGGGTAGGTCGCCAGGCGCTGTTTGATCAGTTCGCCAACGGCTTCCAGTGTCTCCAGGGATTGCGCGTTCAGTTGAATATGGACCGGATCGCCGGCGTGGATGAGTTCTGCGCGAAAGGTAAGCGATTCAGCGCCGGGTATGGTGCCGATATCCCGGCGCCATTCATTCATGAGATCCAGCACGCTGATATCGGTGCGGCGTTCATCGGATGGCACCGCTTCAATGATGACCTGGCCGTAATGATTGCCCAGACTCGTGCCATGGCCGGGCCCGCCGCCCCGCGCAACGCGCGCAGAGCCGGTTGTGGATAAAATATTGCGGATGACCGGTTCCCCGCCTTCTCCGTCCTTATATTTCCGCTGCAACGCAAACGCGGCATCGGTAATGCGCTGCATGTGCCTGTCGGTGACCTCAAACGGCGTGCCCACAGGCATCGACAGGGAAACGGTGGCCACATCCGACTCGATGCGCGGGAAAAATATGAATTTGGCCCAGCCGCTCAGGACCAGCGCCAGCGTCAGCGCCAGGACCCCCAGGAACGCGGCGATGACCGAGTAACGGTTGGCCAGGGAAAAGCGCAGCAAAGGCCGGTAATAGTCGATTATGAATTGCTCAAAACCATCGGCGAAGCGCTGTTGAAAGCCGCTGAAGCCCGTGAGCGCCGCAGGGTCGTTGCGCACCCTGACGGTTTTCATGTGCGCCGGCAGCACCAGTTTCGACTCGACCAGAGAGAACACCAGGCAGGGGATTACCACGGCCGGAATCGCGCCCATGAAATCGCCCATGCGGCCTTCGACAAACGCCAGCGGACTGAACGCGGCGATGGTGGTCAGGATACCGAAGGTCACCGGGACGGCGACCTGCCTGGTGCCCAGCACGGAGGCTGCGAGGGGGTCTTCCCCCGCGCGCAGGCGGGTGTAGATATTCTCCCCGGTGACAATGGCGTCATCGACGACGATGCCCAGCACGATAATGAAACCGAACAGGCTGATCATGTTGATGGTGACGCCGCTGAACGGCATCAGTATCAGCGCGCCCAGGAAGCTGGCCGGTATGCCGATAAACACCCAGAGCGCCACGGCCGGCCTGAGGAACATGGCCAGAAGAATGATCACCAGGATACTGCCCTGTATGCCGTTATTGACCAGGGTGCCAAGACGCGCTTTCAAAAATGAGGAATTATCATCCCAGTAGCTCAGGTCGATACCCACCGGGAGCGCGGCCTGCCTTCCCGCAATATAGTCTTTTACCTTGCCGGCGATGTCTATGGCGTCCTGGTCCGTCGTCCGGTAAACCCGGATCAGGCTGGCAAATCCGCCGTTGTAGCCGGTCTTTAACAGGACTTCTTCGAAACCGTCGTTGACCCTGGCGATATCGGCTATGCGTATGATGCTGCCGTCGGGGTTGGTCTTGACGATGATATCCTCGAACTGCGCGCGCCGGTAGGCCTGGCCCTTGGAGCGGATGAGCACGTCGCCGCCCTCGGTGCGTACATTGCCGGCGGAGACGTCCAGCGAACTGCGCTGTACGGCATAGGCTATATCCGCCAGGGTCAGGCGGAACTCGCGCAACCTGTCCTGGGACGCCTCGATGCTGATTTCATATTTCCTGACGGCATCCAGCCTTACCTGCGTAACCCCGTCGATGCGCAGCAGGTCTTCGCGTACCTGCTCGGCAAGACTGCGGATCTCCCCCTCGCTGTAATCACCGGCAACGACCACCGAGATGACCGGGTGCATGCGTTGCACCAGGCTGACCACGGGTTTCTCCGTATCGGCGGGAAAGGTGTTGATGGAATCGACCCGGTTCTTTATATCGTTGAGCAGGTCCCGCGGTTCATAATCGGAATCCACTTCGATGTTGACCGTGGTGCTGCCTTCGATGGAACGGCTGGTGATCTGATCGATTCCTTCGAGGTCCTGAACCGCTTCCTCGATGCGGATTGCGACAC
>VYCZ01000059.1:3204-5342 GCA_009843675.1 Gammaproteobacteria bacterium
AACACGTTGATGATGTCCGGTTCGATTTCCGGAAACGTGTCCAGTTTCAGCCTGGCATAAAGCGAATAAAGCCCGCCGACAATGATGCTGAACAGCAGCAGGTTGGCGGCAACGTGGTTTCTTGCGAACCAGTCGATCATGGTTACATACCGTCCATGGCTTTGGCGGAGGGTTTTTCCGATGCCATGGCGTGATCTTCCCGCAGCAGTTGCTCCGATATCGCCACGCGCACCCCTGAAGTGACCTGTCCGAGCGGAGTCAGGACCAGCAGATCATCCTCGCCCAGGCCGCCGGCGATCAATGCCTCCTCCTCGTTCTGCCAGGCAACGTCGATTTCGCGGCGCTGCAAGACGCGGTCCGTGACAACATAGACGTAACCACCCTGGTAAATGGCGAAACCCGGGATGACCAGGGCATCCTGCAACTGTCTGCCGGCCAGTTCGGCGGTCACATACTGCCCGATCTTCAACGGGGTCTTGCCCCGCGCATGAACCCCGAAGGGATCATCGACCTGCGCAACCACGTGCAACTGCCTGGCGCGGTCGTCGATGGTGCCTTCCGTGCGCACCACCCTGCCCTGCCACTCGGCGCCACTCGCCAGTTCGGAACGGATCGTGACCTGCGGGCCGTCGACGAGTTCGGCGTCGCCGAACCGGTAGTCTTCGGGCAGGTCGATAAACGACAGGTCGCGGTTGCGCAGCGGCAGGCGTATTTCGACCAGGTCGACAGCATAGATTTCCGCCAGCGGCGAGTTCCTGTTGACTACCTGTCCCTGGTCGACCAGCTTGGTCAGTACGCGGCCGGCATAGGGCGCGACGATATTGGTGCGCTCCAGTTCCAGGCGCGCCTTGTCCAGCGCCGATTCTGCTGAGATGACCCGGGCTTCGGCCGCCAGCAGTTGCGGCTGGCGCAGCACCAGGGGCGGCGCTTCGCCCTGGTTGCCGAGACGATTCCAGTCTTCCAGGGCCTGGGCGGCCCGCGCCTTCTCCTGGGCCAGCGCCTGCTTTGCATCCAGCAAGGTCGCTTCGGCAATCTTTACATTGGCAAGGTAATCCCGTTG
Source organism: Gammaproteobacteria bacterium (assembly GCA_009843675.1). Lineage (GTDB taxonomy): Bacteria > Pseudomonadota > Gammaproteobacteria > Eutrophobiales > Eutrophobiaceae > JAAXHV01. The sequence goes on from VYCZ01000059.1 coordinate 4,265, forward strand.
GTCGATGTTGAGCAGGACTTCGCCTTTCTCGAAGAATCCGCCGTCTCTCAGGCTGTCGTTGATGGCGGTGATCTCGCCGAAGACCTGTGCGATCAACGTGCTCTGCGTACGCGGCTGCACCGTGCCGTAGCTTTGCAGTCTTACCTGGTAGGGCTGCCGCTCCAGCTTCATCACGTCCACCGTGAGTTGCGGTCCTGTCGGCGCCTCCTGCCGGTCCGCCTGGGGCGGGTTGCGCAGGACCAGCAAGGCCAGACCGACCAGTACGGCAAGAATGATGATTGGCGTCAGTTTTTTCACAGGTCAGGCCTGAACCCCGTTTTCACCCGAAGTCGCCTCCAAGAGCCAGATATAACGTGATTCTGTTCTGTATCAGTTGATTACGCAAATCGATAACTGCTGATTGTATATCAAAAGCCCGGCGTTGTGCCTCCAGCACCGTGGTATAGGGGACCAGGCCGCGCTGGTATTGTTCAAAGGCCAGCGTCAGCCCCGCCACGGCATTTTTCTCCGCATCCAGGGTGACCCGGTAGCGGGTCTGCAAGGATCCGTTACGGCTCAGCGCGTTTTCCACTTCCGAAAAGGCCTCGTATAACAGCTCCAGGTACTGGTTCTCCGCCTGCACCAGGCGCGCCCTGGCCTGTTGTTCCTGCGCCTTGAGCCGGCCGCGGTTGAACAGCGGCTGGGTCAGGTTGCCCAGCACCGACCAGGCCAGCGCGCTGCCGTCCAGCAGGCTGTCGAGTTCTTTCGAAACATCGTTGCCGGACGCCACCATGGTGATGCGCGGGAAGCGCTGCTTGTGGGCGATGGCAACCGCGGCGTCGGCGGCCAGCAGGTTCATCCAAGCCTGCTGCAGATCCGGCCTGCGGCTGACGAGTTCCGAGGGCAGGCCCGCCGGGATGGGCGTTTCGAACAGCGGCAGCGTCCCGGCGGCGTCCAGTTTGCCGTCCGGGTAATTCCCCAGCAGCACCTGCAGGGCAACCCGGTTTTCCGCCAGCGCCTGTTCCTGTGAGGCGATGCGGACGCGTTCCTGGTCCGCGCTGGTACGCGCCAGGTAAACATCCAGCGCGCCCGTCAGGCC
>VYCZ01000105.1 GCA_009843675.1 Gammaproteobacteria bacterium
GGTGGAGGCCCGTGGGGGAGAACATCCGGATTACCATTCGGCGGTCAGCCTTTCGGTCCATAACGGAGAACGGGAAACGCGTGTTGTCGGGACACTGTTCCACAGGAGGTACCCGCGCCTGATCAGCATCAATGATTACGAGATCGAGGCCGTGCTGGAAGGTAATCTGCTGGTTACCCGCCATAATGATCAGCCCGGCGTGATTGCCGCCATCAGCAATCTTCTGGCCGATGAACGGATCAACATATCACGCATGCAGCTGGGCATCGTATCCGGCAGCGACAAGGCGATAGCGGTAATTGGTGTGTCAACCCCGCTGAACGACGAACTGATGGACAAACTCTCTCAAATCGAGGCCATCAACAAGGTGATGCAGGTCAGCCTGTAGTTTCAATGCAAATCAAGGCTTTCAGAGGCTATCGTCCCGGCAGGAACAGGGTTGCCAGGGTTGCGTCGAGACCGTATGACGTGCTTACCACGGCGGAAGCCAGGGAGGAAGCAGCCGGAAACCCGTATTCCTTTCTGAACATCGTCAAACCGGAGATCACGTTTCCCGAAGGTACGGATCCGAACGGCCCCGACGTTTATCATGCGGCTGCGACAAATTTCCAGGCTTTAATCGATAACGGAACGTTTGTACGCGATGAGCATGAATGCCTGTATATCTACGAGTTGAGCGCGGACGGGAAACCGAGAACGGGCATTGTAGCCGCAGCAGCCGTAGAGGATTACCTGGCCGGCCGCATCAGGAAACATGAATTGACCCGGTTTGATAAGGAGGCGGACCGGGCGCATCATATTCGAACAACCATGCTCAATGTGGAACCGGTGATGTTCGCCTATCGCCATGACCGCAAAATCGATGACCTTGTCAATTCGGTCAAATCAGCGCAACCGGAGTACGAGTTTGTTGATGTGGACTCGGTTCAACACCGGTTCTGGATCATAGAAGAACCTGAAACCGTTGCGGCGATTATTCGCGCATTTGCCGGCATCCCCGCAACTTACGTGGCTGACGGGCACCACCGTACCGCCGCTGCCGCGATAGTCAGCGAGGAACTGGACAGGGAAGGCCGGCACAGCGGCGCCCGCCCGGGACACAATTATTTTCTCGCAGTGCACTTTCCCGATAACGAACTGGAAATTCTCGATTACAACCGGTTGGTCGCTGACCTCAACGGCCTTGAACCGGATGAATTCCTGCGGGAACTGGCGACGGCATTCGTGGTAGAGCGAACGGGAAACCAGCCCGTCAGGCCGAAGCAGCAGGGCGTGACGGGAATGTACCTGGCAGGCAGGTGGTACCGCCTGAGCGCGCGGCCTGGTACCTATGATCCTGGCGATACCATGTCGACACTGGGAGTCAGCATCCTGTCGGACCTGATCCTGGAACCCATACTGGGCATCCGCGACCAGAGGACCGACCCGCGCATAACCTATGTCGGCGGCGCGCGCGGCGTGAAGGAACTCCAGGACAGGGTGGACAGCGGCGAGACGGCCGTTGCCTTCTCTCTCTGCCCGGTAACCGTCCAGGAACTGATGACCATCGCGGACTCCGGCAGGATCATGCCCCCCAAGGCCACCTGGTTCGAACCGAAACTGCGCAGCGGCCTGGTCGTGTACAGCCTCGAAGACTGATCTCGATAAAAGAACGGGAGATAATAATGATCGCCTATCCTGACATGTTCAGTCTTGCCGGCCGGACCGCGGTGATCACCGGCGCCGGCAGCGGTCTCGGCGCTGTTATCGCCGAAGCCATGGTCGAGGCCGGCGCAGCCGTCGCGGTCAGCGACATAGATACCGGCATGCTGGACGAAACGGCATCCCGGTTGAAAAAAATGGGTGGCAAGGTTCTTGCGCGCCGTTGTGACGTTACCAGCGAAGAGCAGGTTGAACAAATGGTCCAGGCTGCCGTTTCCGAATTCGGAACGATTGACATCCTCTTCAATAACGCCGGAATAGGCGACCCGGAACCCGGTTTGTTACATGAGTATTCCACCGGGAACTGGGACAAGGTATTGGACATCAACCTGCGCGGCATATTTCTGTGTTCACGTGCTGTTCTGAAGATCATGGTGCAGCAGGGATCCGGGAAAGTCATCAATATGGCTTCCATGTGGGGACTTGCCGGCACCTCCAGCGTCTTTCCGTTACCCGCTTACGCGGCAAGCAAGGGCGCTGTCGTTAACCTGACCCGTGAAATGGCCCTGCAATATGCGCCGCTCGGCATCAACGTGAACGCAATCTGCCCGGGCTTTTTCCGCACCCGCCTCGGTCCGTACGATGTTCCTGAATTCGTCAAGGCGATCACCGACTTCACACCGGCAGGCCGTATAGCCGAAGCGGATGAGATGAAAGGCACGGCCATATACCTGGCGTCCTCCGCCTCGGATTTTGCCCACGGCCTGTTACTGGTAATCGACGGCGGCTGCGCAGCCAAGTAACAGGACCTGCCCGTTCAGAAATAATCGGCTAAAATAACCTGCCGGAGAGGTGCCAGAGTGGTTGAATGGGGCAGACTCGAAATCTGTTGTACGCTTCGGCGTACCGTGGGTTCGAATCCCACCCTCTCCGTTTTTTTGACGAGGAGGACACCCAATGAACATCGCAATTCTACTCTACGATGGCGTCACAGCACTCGATGCCATCGGCCCGTATGAAGTACTGGCATGTATGCCGGATGCCGATGTGCATTTCGTCGCAAAAAAACCGGGCGTCATCACCACGCATACCGGTGTCCCCGGCCTTCATGCCGATATGGCCTTGAGCGATATGCCTGCGCCGGATATCTTCCTGTTACCGGGTTGTCCGGACCCGTCGCACGTGGCGGGCGACCAGGAAACGATTGCATGGGTACGGCAGGCGCATGTGACCTCAAAGTGGTCCACCTCCGTGTGTACCGGCGCATTGATCCTCGGGGCAGCCGGTATCCTTGCCGGGCTGACGGCCACTACCCACTGGTTGACTCACGAGGCACTAAAAGACTTCGGCGCAACTCCGACCCTGCAACGGGTAGTCCGCCAGGGCAAGGTGATTACCGCGGCCGGCGTGTCTTCCGGGATTGATATGGCGCTGTTTCTGGCAGCCGCTGAATACGGAGATGATATTGCGCAGGAAATCCAACTGATCATTGAGTACGATCCGGAACCACCGTTTAACGCCGGTTCCCCTGCAAAGGCACCAAAGCATGTAGTCGAATCTTTAAAGGAGAAATTTGCGCATCTTGCTTCATAGCAGGTGAGTGTCTTTTTTCGCAGCCAAAAACCCATTTCGAGGACCCCCATTTAGAGGGACTCTTTACAATGTAATAAGTCAGAATGTTCATGACAACTATGGTGAAAACATGGCTACTGTGAGAGAGAACTCGTCCGCAGACGCAGCGGCAAACGCGCAGACGACGTACAGCCTGGCTGTCGGCGATACCTTCAACGGCGTATTCGACGACAAGCGGGACAAAGACTGGGTCAGGGTCGATCTGGTGGAAGGAAAAACCTACGAGATTCACCTGGCCGGCGCCGGGAACAACAGCGGCGCCGATACTATCTTAAGGGTTTTCAATTCATCGGGAGAACAGGTTGCCGTCAATGACGACTCCGACTTCGCTACGGGGCAACTCGACTCAAGACTCAGTTTCACCCCCGATAGCAGCGGCGTTTACTATCTCAGCGCCGGCCTCTATCTCGGCAACCCCGCGCAAGACCACGCCGGCGCGTACACCCTGACGCTGGTTGACCCGGAAGCCGGGGACACGGGCAGACGTACCGATGAGGGTGTCGATCTCGGCGGCAGCGACGGCAATGACGACCTGCGAGGCGGCGCTGGCGATGACACTTTGCGCGGCGGCGCCGGCAATGACAACCTCCAGGGTCTTGGCGGGCAGGACTTCCTGATCGGCAACCGGGGCGATGACACGCTGGAGGGCGGAGATGACGACGACCTGTTGCTGGGTGATGACGTCAATCCGTTGCAGCGGATTTTTTTTGGGCTGTTTCCCGGCAGTATGTCGATTGCGGGTGCTGACGGTCTGGATATAGGCAGGATTGTTGATTCTGACGAGCCCTCCGCCACAAGCAGTGACCCCGAACCGGATGCGGCTGCGGACGCCGGCGAATCCGGGTCCCTGGACCAGGGCGTCATTGACGACGTTGACCGGGTTGATGAGTTTCTACTGTCGTTGCTGCTGCCCGACCTGACACGCGCCGATGTGCTGGCGTATCTCGACGACCGCTTGCATGCCGGCAACGACGTACTGCGCGGTGGTCCCGGCAATGACTGGCTGGAAGGCGGCGCCGGGAACGACGAGTTGTTCGGCGGCGATGACGACGATTTGCTCGTCGGCGACTCGTCGTCCACCGCGGGATTCGGCGCGCCGCTGCTGTTTGTGTTGGATGATGACATGAGCCTGGACTCAGCACTTGCCATGAGCGACGGCTCCGAGGGTGAGCGTGCGCTCGATAACCTGTTGCTGATGCTGATCATCGATGAGTTGACCGGCGGCGATGACATGCTGGACGGTGGCCCCGGCAATGACACTTTGATCGGTGGAATCGGCAACGACACATTGAGCGGCGGGACGGGCGCCGATTGGCTCGACGGCGGCGAGGGTCGTGACGAGTTGGACGGCGGGCCGGGCGATGACTACCTCCACGGCGGCGCCGGCAATGACTGGCTGGCCGGCGGGTCGGGGTCGGACTGGCTGGAAGGCGGCGCCGGCCGTGACGCACTGGAAGGTGGAGACGGCAATGACATCCTGGTCGGTGATAACTTCCCGGTATTCCTGATATTGGAACCGGATTACAGCGAGCCGGTCGTGGCGGATAGGGGTGGAAAGAGTACTGACGCTTCAGGCGAAATCGTACTGGCTTCTTTCTTGATTCCCGAGGGTGATGATATCTTATACGGCGGCGCCGGCGATGACCTGCTTGACGGCGGTTACGGCAATGACGAGTTGTCAGGGGGCCCGGGTGCTGACGTCTTTGTGTTTGCGTACGACAGCGGCCACGACATCGTCACGGATTTTCAGATAGGTGAGGATAGACTCGACCTCAGCTCACTGGCCGGCATTGACTCCATGGACGATCTTAACCTACGACAGGAGGGAGATGACCTCGTCATTGACCTGCTAGCACACGGTGGCGGAGAGATCACACTGGAAGACGTTAATCAAGCCGATCTGGTCAATACGCACTTCATATTCTTTATCGACCCGGAACCTGTGACGGCAGCCTGACTGTCCTTGTTGCTGGCATTGTCAATATCAATTCCTACAATCCTGCCTTCCGGGTCATAGTCCAGCTCTATTCCTGCGGAGATT
>VYCZ01000044.1:0-277 GCA_009843675.1 Gammaproteobacteria bacterium
CCTCCGCAAATGATCAGCAGGCCGCGCGATGCGTCCCAAGGCCATACGAAGTCTCCGGATTCAACAACCCGATGCAACGCGTTCTTCACCACCCGACATACCCTCCGGTGTCAGCGGCACATGCCTTAACCATAGGACTGGGCAACTTACGGATCAACTCGGACATCACTTTGGCGCTTGACAGCATGGTTATCTTATCTCTTTGTCAGGAGGCCAGCATACGGGGTGATAGCGTTAAAATCAATGCTTATGTCCCGAAAAACCCGGCATGGGAGTT
>VYCZ01000044.1:287-5294 GCA_009843675.1 Gammaproteobacteria bacterium
GGGCTGGCTTCACGAGTTCCAGAATTTGCTGCCAACAACCAGAGAGTATCAGGTTGAAAATCAGTCATGGGAATGATGATGGTGCTTGTGCGTGTGCCAGTGGCTTTGTTTATGGCCGTCGGTTGTTGGTTTGTTGTCCGGGAATTCCGGGCCGCGTAACTTCTGGGTCTGCTCGAAGTCTTCCGGTCCATGCGGGTGGTTGTGGGAGTGGCTGACCATCCACTTGTACAGCAGCGGGTCGCGCTGGTAGACGCGGGCCGCGGAGCGATGCTGGTTCTCCTTCGGGGTGGACCAGGGGTTGTAGTGGAAGTGGTTGAACAGTTTTGAGTCCACCCGGCCCAGGGCGATGCAGCCGAATTCCGAGGCGAACGCGCCGTGGTTGATGTAGGCCGGGCGCCAGAAATAGCCGCCGGTGGGTATTTCGCCGAACTGCATCATCCAGGAGGTGCCCCACAGGTGGTAGGATTCCTCCGCGCAGTCATGGTAGGAAATGTTGTCCTGGTAACACGCCGGCGTCATGCAGTACAGGAACGTCATCGCGTGTGAAATCGGGTTGTAGTTAAGCAGCTTGATCAAGATTCCGGTAGCCGTCGCGGGACTGACGACGTTGCCCGGCGCCCAGGCGATGTCCAGGTAGGAGTCCACGTCGTGGTACAGGCCGGTATGGGCCAGGGGGTGGTGCTCGGTGGCTTCGACCAGGCTGGGTTCCCCGGTGTTGTACATCATCAATACCAGGGCGCCCTGTTCGGATTTGATGGCGGGCATGGCATAGCCTGCCGGGACGTAGAAGTAGTGCCCCTTGCGTACCGTGCGGCCATCCAGTTGCAGCTCTCCCTCGATCACGATCATTTCCCATTCAGACCAGGAAAACCCCGGCGTCTGGCTGTCGCCGCCGTCCAGTCGTACCGGCATGGTGCAGGCGCCGGTGTCGGTATCCAGGCTCAGCATTTTGTAGTGCATGTCCCGGCCAAAGCCCGGCAGCAGCATGCGCTTGAAGGTAACGTCGCGGTCGACGAAAGGTTCTATGTGTGGGCGCGCCATGTTGTTTCTCCTGTGTGCATAAGGGGTACAGAATTGGCTTCTGTCCCCGGAAATTCAGCTTGTGGGCGGATGTTATTCACCATCAACCCCGTACTTCCAGACCACCTGGTCTTCCCGGCCTTCCGGTTTCACGGGCAGATCTTCCCGCTTGATTTTTACCTTCTGGTCGCCGTCGGCGTTAAAGCCGCGCAGCGAAATCCGGTCGAAAAATTCCTCGTACCACTTGGCCCGTGTCGGCGCCAGGTCGTGCATCTGCTGGTCGATCTTCGCGAAGCGCTGTTCCTGCTCATCAATTTCTTCGCGCACCCACTCTTCCTCTTCTTTGGAACGTTCGTGGTCTATGAACAGGTTTTTGAAAGTCATGGTTTATCTCTCCCTAAGTGTTTACGAGTAACCAGCCAAACTGCGCCCGCCAACCTCCGCCAACGGATGTTGACGCGTCCTGCACAGTTCCACCGTGCAATCGAGTTTATCCAAATTTGTTGCCAATGGGTAGTTTACTATCTCTTGCCGGAGTTCAGTCAGCCCCGGGTAGGCCAGCCAGAAATCAGTGAGGCGGGCGTTGAGGTAGCCCGCCTCCAGCCTGGGCTCTCCGGGCAAGGCATGGGTGGCGTCGCGGGCATACCAGGGCCAGTACAACTGCCGGTCGCGCAACCAGTGCCAGGTTTTCAGCAGGTGTGTGCCCTCGCTGTCCGGTGTGAAATCAGGACAGAGTTTTTGCTGTTCCCACTCTCCGGCCAGCGCAGCATAATCAAGCGCATTGACCAGTTTTAGCGCCGTTACCGACCGCCCCAGCCGACCCGCCAGTTCCACCGCAATGGCCGCGCTGTCCTGCTCGGCCTGAAGCTGCAAACTGTTCCAGCCCAGGGTCTCGACCAGTTCTGCCAGGGTCTCGACTACCCCGTCGATACCACCCTGACCGGCTTGCGGTGGCTGTGATAACCCGTGTCCCGCCAGGTCCGGGGCAATGACGTGGTATGGCCCGGAACGGGCAAGGGCGCGGGCGGACAGGGAGCGCTGGGATCTGCCGACGTCATGCAAGGCCAACACGGGAGACTGTTGTTCGTCCCCCGAAAACTGGTAGTGGCACTGTCCGTCGCCCAGGTCGATGAAACCCTTGCCAGTATTACCGGTATTGCCTGCGCGGTTGATATGGCAATCCTTGCTGCGCGCCTGGGGCATGTGCTCGGTAAAAATACTCCTGAAGCCCTCGGCCCGCTGTTCCCGGGTCGGGCCGCAATGCAGCATGGTGAAATTGTCCGGCCACTCCACCGAGTCAAAACGGTCGGTGTATTGTTTCAGGATGCTGCCCTGCCAGCGCATGATGATCGTCGGCGCCGTGACGGGTTGCAAGCGCTCCATTTTTTCATTGGCAAACGCGGCCCGGTAGGCGCGGTCGTAATCCTTGCCCGCCAGCAGGAAATCCATGGCCATGTGCTGCACCACGTCGGTGTTGACGCCGCCTCCCGGCAAGCGGGTGTCCGGGCCGGTTTGGTGCCAGGGGAAGAACACGCACTGGTCCCGGGCCACCGACCAGGTACGGGCCAGGTGGCTGCCGGTCACATCCGGCGTCAGGTCGGGGAAGTACCCGGCTACGATACTGTCCCGCTCCGCGTCAGTGAAGTGCGCGGCGTTGTCCAGGATTGCGTAATCAACCCGCTCACCATGGGTTTTGCTGAATTCAATCGCGATTTGCGCGCCCGTGGCCGTTCCGTACAGGCCGAAACTGTGCAAGCCCAAGCATTTGGTGAATTCATCCAGTGCAGCCACGTAACCGGTCAAGTCGCTGCCGGGTTCCGGCAAGGGGTCAGAGCAGCCGTAACCGGGCGTGTCGGGGGCAATCACGGTACAAAACTCTGCTGCCACCCCGACGAAGGGCAACAAGGCCGCGGATGACATCGGCGAGGCATGTAACATCACCAGGGCCGGTCCCGTGCCGGCGCGGCGGAAATGGACCAGCTGCGGCTGTTTTTCGCTGCCGATGTTGGCGTAGTTTTGAGTTATATTCATTTCTGTAACTACTTACCCCCTCCTTCGTCATTCCCGCGAATGCGGGAATCCAGTCGATCAAACAGTCGCTCGCGACACATTACAAAGTGTCCCTTCGGGACTTTTTTCCACTGGCTTCCCGCATTCGCGGGAATGACGAACGTAAGGTAATGACAGACCATGATGCGTCACTATTCAGGTCGTTGCGCCTGTAAACCCAGGCTGCCGGGGTTGATACGGTTGTCGGGGTCCACTGCCTGCTTCAGTTGCCGCAGCAGTTCCCAGCTTGCCGGTTTCAGTCCCTGCTTATACGGGTAAGCCTTGCCGACCTGTAAGTGCGCGGCGCCCATATCGCAGAAAAAGTCCAGCAACTCCTGCCGGATCTGCGCCACGGCCTGACGCGCGGCCGGGTTTTCCTTAAAGCCGGACAGTTTTTTCAGCACGCCCGGCTCTACGGTGTCCCGGTGAATTTGCGTCATGGCGTCCGGCCAGAAGAATACCGGTTCCACCACGAAGCAGTGGGTCGCTACTGTCGCCAACAGGTAGCCGACGCCGATGCCTTCACGTTCCATGAGTGCCTTGTGTCCGGAAAATATCTCTTCCACGCCATCGATCACGGCCACGGCCCTGGAGTGGGGTACCAGGGCGTGCACCGGCGCCCAGCGTTCGCCACTGGGGCCGACGACGTTGTTCAGGGGCGTAAACGGGTTTGCCCGGAGAATTTTCGGGATACTGTTTTCAATCTCACGCCCCCCGTTGTCCGAACAAATCTGCCGGGTCCGCTGCAGCCGTTCATCAGCCAGGGCCGCACCACTCTCCTCTACCATGACGTGCAAGGAATAAGCAACATCTTCCATGAACCCTCTACCGGCGATAGCGGTTTTCAAACCGTCCTTCACCGCCCCAACCACACTACCGCTTGCTTTTACTACGCCGGCCAAGGCTTTTACGTCCTTCATCAGGCTCTCACGTTGCAGGCGTTGTTGTTGCAAAAAGGGATCGAAGCCGAAACATTCCATGGCCAGGCCGGCCCTTGAGATCGCGCTCATGGCCCCGGCCATGGCATGGTAATCGTCAAAGTCGAAAGCGGCGAAACGCCGGGCGGTCAATTCAGGGATAAGTTGCAGGGTAGCCCGGGTTTTTATGCCCAGCGCGCCGGTATCGCAGCAGAACAGCCCGGTCAGGTCGGGGCCGTAATGTCTGAAAAAAGGCGTGCCGTTACGCTGGGCGTTCGAGCCGGTATCCAGTATGGTCCCATCCGCCAGCACCACTTCCAGGCTCAGCACTGAATCCACGGCGCTGCCATAGCGTCCGGAGCCCCAGAAGATGCTGTTCTGGGACAGGCTGCCGCCGACCGTGGCCTTGATGCCGGACAGGGTGCCCCAGTACGGTGTGCGGCATCCGCTCCCGCTTAACGCCTGGTGCAATTCCTTCCAGGTGCAGCCGGTTTCTACGGTCACGTACATATCTTCGGTGTTGCACTCCACCGCCCGGTTGAGCCTGCTCATGTCCAGCAGGATGGTATCCGGCTCCGCTGGCACGTAACCGCTGGTATACGACATGCCGCCGCCGCGGGTGACCACCGCATGACCCTGTTTCGTCACTGCCGCAACCACCCGGGCAACCTGCTCAGTTGTACCGGGTTGCACTACCGCCAGCGCCGGCAGGGCTTTGGTATAAATATCCTGGGCATAGAAGGCGCAACTCTGCGCATCGGTCAGCACCGCATCTGCGCCTGCGATTGCAGTGAGGGTGTCAATCAGTGCCGGCGTAGTTGTTGCAGAATTTTCCAAGGGACACACAGGCCGCGTATAGTATTCTGTATACCTGATATTCTCCGGTAACTACCAATCCAACCCAGGTTTGCACGCGGGCTGGCTGGGAAGCGGGAGTCCAGTGAGCGAACCTTCCTGGTAAGGAGTATTGTCTACTGGATTCCCGTTTTCACGGGAATGGCAAGTGTTATCGGGCAATATC
>VYCZ01000382.1 GCA_009843675.1 Gammaproteobacteria bacterium
AAAAGTCTGCTCCGGCATAAATTGTCCACATCGACCCTGGACAAAGTCACCAGTGGCGGGTTTCAACTGGTCGTCGACGAAATTGACGAAAATATAGAGAAAAACGCGGTAACGCGTTTGTTGATATGCAGTGGCAAGGTGTATTACGACCTGCTGGAGGCCAGGCGCGGCAATGAGGCCGGAAACATCGCGATTATTCGCCTGGAACAGTTATTCCCGTTTCCGCAAAAGGAGATGAAACGCTTAATCGACTCATACCCGAACGCAAATGAAATCGTCTGGGTACAGGAAGAACCGAAGAACCAGGGTGGCTGGTACTTCATGCAATCACGGGGGACGTTGGTCGGTTGTCTCAGTGCCCGGCATGTGTTCGGCTATGCCGGACGCATGTATTCAGCCTCCCCTGCAGCAGGCTCCCTGAGCGTGCACCTGGCAAAGCAGAAGAAGCTGGTTGATGACGCTCTGCAACTGGAAAAACTGGAAGTGACCACGCACAAGCAACAGACGAGCGGGATCAGGTAGGGAACGATGACGGGAGAGAACTGTGCTGGTTGAAGTGAGAGTCCCGGTGCTGGCCGAATCGGTTGCGGAAGCCACGTTGATGGACTGGCATAAACAGCCGGGAGACCCGGTGAAGTTCGGTGACGCCCTGATTGACGTGGAAACGGATAAAGTCACCCTGGAAGTGGTGGCGCCGGAAGACGGGATGCTGGTGAAAATCCTGAAAAACAGCGGCGAGGACGTGCTGAGCAACGAACTGATCGCGGAAATCGATACCGACAGCCAGGCCGCCGCTGCAGCGCCGGAGCCTGACACGGAGGTCGCCCCGATTGAGACCGAACCCGAGCAGGAACCTGAAGCTGCGGCTGAAAGCGCTGCAAAAACGACGCAGACCGAAACGGAACCTGCAGATGACGCGCAACAGCCACTAAAGTCGGAGTCCGGGCCCAAGCTAAGTCCTGCCGTCAGGAAACTGTTGAGCGAACATGGCCTGGACGCCGGCGATATCCCGGCAAGCGGAAACAGGCTGACCAAAAAACAAGTCCTGGATTACCTGGCCGGTACAGAAGACAAGGACAGGAAGACAGGGGACAAGGGACAGGGGGCAGGAAGTGAGAAACAGGAAACCGACGGCAAGCAGCAGGATGCGGCGGCTGTCATGAAACCCGCGCCAAAGCCTGTTGAACAGGCAGGCGGCGCTGAGAGTGAGGGAGCAGGAAACCGTGTGCCCATGACCCGTCTGCGCAGACGCGCGGCGGAGCGCCTGCTGGCGGCACAACGGGAAAACGCCATCCTGACCACCTTTAATGAAGTCAACATGAAGCCGGTCATGGACCTGCGCAATCGTTACAAGGACAACTTTGAGAAAACCCACAAGGTCAAACTGGGGTTCATGTCGTTTTTCACCAAGGCCGCGGTCGAAGCCCTGAAAAAATTCCCGATCATCAACGCGTCGGTGGACGGCGCCGATATCATCTACCATGATAATTTCGATATAGGCATCGCTGTCAGTTCGCCGCGCGGCCTGGTCGTGCCGGTGGTACGCTCGGCGGATATACTCAGTTTCGCCGAAATTGAAAAGACCATCAGCGAATACGGGCAAAAAGCCCATGATGCAAAACTCACGATAGAAGAGTTGACCGGAGGCACATTCACCATCACCAACGGCGGCGTGTTCGGTTCCCTGCTGTCCACTCCCATCATCAACCCGCCGCAAAGGGCCATCCTGGGCATGCATAAAATTGAGGAACGTCCGGTTGCGGAAGACGGCGCGGGCGTGGTCCGGCCCATGATGTACCTGGCATTGTCCTACGATCATCGCATTATCGACGGGCGGGAAGCCGTATCATTCCTGGTGGCGATCAAGGAGGCTCTCGAGGACCCATCGAGACTGCTGTTACAAATCTGACTATGAAAAACTATGACGTGGTAGTCATCGGCGCCGGACCCGGCGGCTACATCTGCGCAATCCGCTGCGCGCAACTGGGGTTTTCCACGGCCTGTGTCGATGGCGAACTCAGCAGCAGCGGCAAGCCCGTCCTGGGCGGCACCTGCCTGAACACAGGATGTATTCCGTCCAAGGCACTGCTGGATTCATCCCACCATTACTCCTTCATCAGTCATGATGCGGCGGAGCACGGCATCAACGTCACCGGCATCAAGGCAGATATCCATAAAATGATTGGCCGGAAAGACCGGATCGTACAGAAATTGACCCGCGGAATCGCCGGGCTGTTCAAAAAGAACGGTATCGACTGGCTGCAGGGTCAGGCAAAACTCCTGGGCGGCGCCGAGGTCGAGGTAACACCGGCAGGCAAGGACACCGCAGAAATTTACCAGGTCTCCGCCAAAAACATAGTTATTGCCACCGGTTCCGTCCCTGCAAAGTTACCTGTTGCAGCGACAGATCGGAACAGGATCGTCGATTCCACGGGCGCCCTGGCCTTCACTGAAGTGCCGAAGAGGCTAGGCATCATAGGGGCGGGGGTAATCGGACTGGAACTCGGCAGCGTCTGGAGCAGGATGGGTTCCCGGGTAACCATACTGGAGGCGCTGGATGATTTTCTCGCGCCCGCAGATCAGGAGATTGCCGCGGCAGCGCAAAAACTCCTGGTGAAACAGGGGCTTGATATACGGCTTGGCGCCACGGTAACGGGTACGGGCGCTAACAACCGGGAAGTCAGTGTCACTTACGAGCAGGGTAACGACAAGCAGCAGTTGACCTTCGACAAGCTGGTAGTGGCCGTCGGGCGCTCCCCCAACGTGGAGGGACTGGGGGCCGAAGACGCGGGAGTGAACCTGAACAGCGGGGGCGGCATTGAGGTTGACAAACAATGCGCCACCAACCTGCCGAATGTCTATGCCATCGGCGACGTGGTGCGCGGCCCCATGCTGGCGCACAAGGCTGCTGAAGAGGGAGTCATGGTAGCCGAACGTCTTGCCGGGCAAAAAAGCGAGTTCAACCTGGACCTGGTGCCCTGGGTAATCTACACCTGGCCCGAGATCGCCTGGGTCGGCAATACCGAATACGAATTGAAGGAAGCCGGCAAAAAATATAATTCGGGCGTCTTTCCTGTTGCGGCCAGCGGACGCGCGCTGGCGGCAGGCGATTCCGACGGCATGATAAAAATGCTCAGCGATGCCGACACCGACCGCATACTCGGAGTCCACATACTGGCGCCGAATGCCTCCGAACTCATACCAGAAGCCGTCCTGGCCATGGAATTCGAGGGTAGCGCCGAAGATATTGCCCGTACCATCCACGCCCACCCGACCCTGGCCGAAGCCATGCACGAAGCGGCCCTCGCGTCGGACCAACGGGCGTTGCACATCTGACCAGGCGGTTCAGGGGACTGACCCCGGATTTCCGGGGTCAGAGTAAGAAATTCGAAGAATTTTTACTCTGACCCCATTTATCTGAAGGTAAATCGTTGTTTTGTGCAGCGCAACCAGAATTGTTTATAATGTTGCGCTGATAACAACAAGCCCCTTACATCGAGGTAAACACCATGACCAATGACGCAGTCATCGTCGCCGCGGCACGGACCCCCATCGGTTCATTCGGCGGCGCCCTGGCAAATACGCCGGCTCACACCCTGGGAGCCGCGGTAATCAAATCATTACTGGAAAAAACCGGTCTGGAACCGGCACAGGTCGACGAAGTCATCCTGGGACAGGTACTGACTGCCGGCGCCGGCCAGAATCCGGCGCGCCAGGCTGCTGTCGAGGCCGGCCTGCCCCATTCAGTCCCTTCCATGACGATCAACAAGGTGTGCGGCAGCGGCCTGAAAGCCGTGCATCTCGCCGCCCAGGCCATCAAGTGCGGTGACGCGGATATCATCATTGCCGGCGGCCAGGAAAACATGAGCCAGGCGCCGCACGTGTTGCCCAAGTCCCGGGTCGGCGCCAAGATGGGTGACTGGAAGATGCTGGATTCGATGATTGTCGACGGCCTGTGGGACGCCTTCAACGATTACCACATGGGCATGACCGCGGAGAACATCGTGAACAAGTTCGGGATTTCGCGGGAAGAACAGGACCGGTTTGCCGCGCAGTCCCAGCAAAAAACCGAACAAGCCCAGGCCGACGGGGTGTTCGATGAAGAGATCGTTTCCGTAAACATACCGCAACGCAAGGGCGATCCCATCATCTTCGACAGGGACGAATATCCGAAACAGGGCGTCACTGAAGAGAAGATTGCGAAACTGCGCCCCGCGTTTACCCGCGAGGGGACAGTCACCGCGGCCAACGCCTCTGGCCTCAACGACGGCGCCGCGGCAGTCGTTGTCATGTCACGGGCAAAAGCGGATGAACTTGGCCTTTCGGTGATGGCCGGCATCAGCGCTTACGCCAGCGCCGGCGTCGATCCGGCAATCATGGGAACCGGACCGATTCCGGCAACCGAGCGTTGCCTGGGGAAGGCCGGCTGGACGGTCGGGGACCTGGACCTGGTTGAAGCCAACGAGGCATTTGCCGCACAGGCCATCTCCGTCAATAACGGACTGGGCTGGGACGCGCGAAAAGTGAATATCAGCGGCGGCGCCATCGCGCTGGGACACCCCATCGGCGCCTCAGGTTGCCGGGTCCTGGTTACGCTGCTCCACGCCATGCAGCGACGGGACGCGCACAGGGGCCTGGCCACGTTGTGCATCGGCGGCGGCCAGGGTGTTGCCCTGGCTGTCGAAAGATAACCCGCTTGAGTACACTGCCATGCGAATCATAAAAAAATACCCCAACCGCCGCCTCTACGATACCGAGATAAGCCGGTATATCACCCTGGAAGACGTCAGGAAGCTGGTGCTGAACGGAATCGAATTTCAGGTCACGGACGTCAAGACCGACGAAGACCTGACGCGTAGCGTATTGTTGCAGATCATCTCGGAACAGGAGCATGAAGGCAAGCCCATCTTCAATACGCCGATGCTGACCCAGCTTATCCGGTTCTACGGCAATGCCTACCAGTCCGCGTTCAGCGATTACCTGCAGAAAAGCCTGGAGATGTTCGCCGCGCAACAACAGAGCATGCAGAAGAACTTCGAGCAGGCGGTGACGGGCAATCCCTTTACCGCAAAAATGAGCGAAATGACGGAGCAGAACCTGGAAGCCTGGCGGCAGATGCAGAACAGTTTCTTCCAGGCCGCCGGGTTTACCGGTTCCGACCCGGAAAAAGAGGATTAACCAGGCAAAACGGGGACAGAATTTAATTCTGTCCCTGAATGATCCCCACGAAATTAATCTGTCCATGGGTGGTCC
>VYCZ01000338.1 GCA_009843675.1 Gammaproteobacteria bacterium
CTGACAGGCAGCATGATGAGTTGCTGGCAGGCATCAAGCTACCCCAACCCCCACAGCGGAGTCGTGATATCTATATTAAAGTCGGCAGGCGCTCAGCCACGGAAGTAGCCATCGTCGGTCTGGCTGCCCGTGTGGCGCTGGGGGAAGATGAAAAACGCGTCGAAGATGTGCGTCTGGCAGTATGCTCCGTAAGCCCCATGCCAAAACGTCTGTATGAAATAGAACGCGTTATAAACGGACAGGAGATAAGCGACAGCCTGCTGGATGAGGCAGGGGACATGTTGCTCAAACACATTGAACCCATCGACGACGTCAGGGCTTCAAAAAAATACCGCTCGATGGTCGCGCCCCGTATCCTGAAGCAGGCAATCTCCTCCTGCATACAAAATGTACCGGGGTAATTTTCGCCTATGGAACTGACATTCAAGGTCAACGGACGCACGGAACACCTGGAACTGGAAGGTCACGAGACCCTGCTTGATGTCCTGCGGGACGATTTGAACCTGACCGGGACCAAGGAGGGCTGCCGGGAAGGCGAATGCGGCGCCTGTACCGTGCTGGTCAATGGCCGGGCCGTTGACTCCTGCATATATGCGGCCATGGCGGCACATGATGCTGATGTTGAAACGGTTGAAGGACTTGCGAAAAACGGCCGGCTGAATTCCCTGCAAACCGCTTTCGCTGAGTCAGGCGGCGTGCAATGCGGTTTTTGCACGCCCGGTTTCCTGATGATGTTGACGGCGCTGCTGGACAGGTACCCACAGCCGGACCAGGTACAGGTTCGGGATGCACTGTCGGGCAATATCTGCCGGTGTACGGGGTATGCACAGATCGAAGAAGCTGTCGAAAGATACCTGGAACAGGGAAAAATCGAATGAGCCTGCTGGGTGAAAGTCTGGTGCGCGCCGATGCCGCGGGGAAACTTACCGGGGAAGCCAGGTATACGGTCGATTATGACGGTAAGGACCTGCTCCATGGCTCCCTGTTGCGGTCGCCGGTACCGGCCGGCCAGATCAAGGCCATTGATACGACCGTGGCGGAGTCATTACCCGGGGTAAGGTGCGTGGTAACGGCACGGGACGTGCCTGATACACGCGCCGGATGGGTGCTGCGTGAACAGGCCCTGTTTGCCGGGGGGCAGGTGCGCTTTGAAGGCGAAGCCATTGCCGCTGTTGCCGCCGATACGCCGGAACAGGCAAGAGCGGCCGTCGCCGCAATAAAACTGGATCTCACAGAGACACAAGCAGTAGGCGACATGGAAAGCGCACTCGCAGAAAATGCGCCACTCGTACACCCGGAATGGAAATCCTACCGGCCGGCCAGTGGCGAGGATTACCCGCGCTATGGAAATATCGCCTCCGAACTGATGGCGGACAATGATGATGTCGATGTTGCATTCGCCAACGCCGATGTCATCGTAGAAGATGAATTTACCAGCAATCGCCAGTACCAGGCCTATATCGAGCCCAAGAGCGCCGTCGGAATTTACCGGGACGGCCGCTATACTATTCATACAGGCCATCAATATCCGTTTAACGTCAGGGATCGTGTCGCGCAGTATCTCGATGTGCGCCCATCGCAGATCCGTGTTATCGGACATTCCATCGGCGGCGGGTTCGGCGCAAAGCTGGATACAGGGCTGGAACCTTACGCGGCAATCCTGTCAAGGCTTGCAGGGGGGCGTCCGGTAAAACTGGTCAACAATCGCACTGAAGACATGCGGACGTGCCCCAGTCGTGAAAATGCCGTAATAAAAATACGCTCTGCACTGGACAAACAGGGAAACCTGCTCGGACGCGAGCTTATATGCCATATGGATAACGGCGCGTATTCCGGCGAAATGGCATTTATGCCAAGTGTTATCTTCCACATGGCCGGGTCCGTCTACAAGGTCGGCAATATCCGCGTCATTTCACGCCTGGTGTACACGAATACCGCACCCACGGGCGCCATGCGCGGAGTCTCCGGGGTCTATTTCTTTGCCTTCCAGGAACGGCATATGGATCATATTGCCGATGAACTGGGTATTGACCGCCGCGAATATCGCCTCAATAACCTGGTCAAGAGTGGCGACACCTTGTTGAACGGCCAGGTACTCGA
The DNA here is from genome assembly GCA_009843675.1 of Gammaproteobacteria bacterium. Lineage (GTDB taxonomy): Bacteria > Pseudomonadota > Gammaproteobacteria > Eutrophobiales > Eutrophobiaceae > JAAXHV01. The sequence continues at coordinate 2,101 of VYCZ01000338.1, forward strand.
TGATGCCGATATACTGCGCAAAGGGTTTGAAAAAATGGAGGAAGCTGCGCCCTGGACACAGTTGAATAAAAATAAAACACCATGGCGTGGAGTCGGTATCGCCGCGGGCACCTGGATAACCAATACCATGCCGGGTTCCGTGCAGTTGAAACTGAACGAAGACGGCACGGTGACGGTCGTCACTGCCGCCACTGACAACGGGTCGGGCGCCGTATCCATGGGTATCACGCAAATTGTCGCCGAACATTTTGGCCTGGGCACCGGCGATATCGTGGTAACCATGCCGGATACCGATGCAGCCGCTTACGACGGCGGTTCACAGGGGAGTCGCACCACGCATATTGTCGGACGCGCTGCCGGCATTGCAGCAGACGAGTTGAAAGGGATGATATTCGATGTGGCTTCCGGCATGCTGGAAGCCGGCAGGGATGATCTTGAACTGGTAAACGGGCAGGTCGGTGTTGTCGGGTACCCGGATTCCCGCATCTCCCTGGGAGATATCGCAATGGCTGCAACATGGAGCCGCGGCCCGTTATCCGCAAGCGGCAGCTATACCACCGAGCCCGTTCCCTTCAACCCCGGTTGCGCCAGTGGCATGCTGTTTCCCTATTTCCCGTCACCCACATATCATGTTCATCTCGCCGAGGTCGAGGTAAATCCGGTTACCGGAAATGTGCGCGTTGTACGTTATATCGTTGTCCAGGAAGTCGGACGCGTCATTAACCCGGCAGGTGTCAGGGGGCAGATACAGGGCTCAGTGGTACAGGGCATCGGGCATGCGCTGTATGAAAGCCTGCGTATCAGGGACTCCCGCTACCTGGAAAGATCACTGGAAGCCTACCGGCTGCCCCTCGCGGTGGATATGCCGGAAGTGGAGGTCATTACCATGGAACACCCCCATTCACTCGGCCCTTTCGGCGCAAAAGGGGTAGGGGAACCGGCAATAACACTGGCTCCTGCCACGATCGCCTGTGCGGTTAGCGACGCACTGGGCAGACCGTTCAACAGGATACCGATCACCCCGGAAGCCGTGCTCGAGGCCATTGTCGAAAAAGAAAAACAGCGTTGATGCTTCAGCCGCTATCGTTCCGAATATAACCCACGCCGATGGGGACAGAATGTGTCTGTCCCCGGAAATTACACAGCAAACGTTATGCCTGTCCCGCACGCCCTGGTGTGCTTAGAAAGAATAGGTCAGTGTCGCGCCGTAGACTCTCGGCGGGGCAAAAACCTTTTGTGCGTACCCCAGGGGATAAAATGTTGCCTGCCGGTACAGCGTTTTATTATTGGAAACATTCCTCACATAACCGCGCAGTTCCCAATTCTCGTTAATACCAAGGGTGACGAGCACGTTATGCTTGAACTCGTCCGGCAGCTCTGCCGCCGGTTCGGCAAAGTTGGCTGAATTGCGCTCACCTAGGTAGCTCCAGTCCCATTGCAGATCAAGGCTGAAATCTCCCTGCAGCGGTACCCGGACGTTGATGGCGCCGTTGGCGCTGACGGTCGGCGACATTGCCATATCGCGATCGGCAACATAACCCGGGGCGGGCCCGTTGACGTCTTCAATGTTGGTTTCCAGTAATCCGATACCGCCGCGCAGGCGGATATTGTCCGAAACCGCCATATCGACTTCCAGTTCCGCGCCATAGGACGAGGCATCGGTATTTTCAACCACGCCGCCGAAACTCAAAAAGTTCCATACCTGGAAGTCGTTGTAATCGTAATAGAACAGCGAGCCGTTCACGCGTAACCGCCCATCCATGAATGACGCTTTCTCGCCGATTTCATAGGCTATATTGGTTTCGGATTCATAGGGTATGAGGCTGGGATTTATTCCTATCTGAGTTGAGTAGAAGCCGTTATTGAAGCCTCCTGCCTTGCTGCTGCTGGAAATTGACGCAAACAGCAATACGTTATCGTTGACTTCGAGGTTGGCGCCGACCCGCCATGACAGGAGTGTCTCCTTGTAGCTGTCCCGGTAAGGGTTCGGTATGCCTGGTCCGTCCGGCGGCAAAAAGCAGTTGGACGGAATGGGGAAACCGGGACAGGAGCGCAGTGTTGCATTGTCCCGCTCGTGGAAATCCTTCTTGTCGCGCCCGACGCGCAGCCCGCCGATCAGGGTCCAGCGGTCAATGTTATATTCAAACTGTCCGAAGGCCGAATACGATTCCGTCGATTGTGTCCAGTCCCCGGCCAGGGCAATGGGAAAGAACAAGCCGTTGTACAAACCGGTCGCAGGATCGGTTGCCAACGGCCCGAAAATCGGAATATTGAAGGTTGCCGACGGCAGGTTTTCCGCATCCTGGTACATGTAATACGCACCGACTGTCCAGGTAAGATCCCCTGTGTTTTTTGCCGCGCGCAATTCCGTCGTTACCCAGTCGGATTCATAGGGGAAATCCGCGAAACAAAGCCGATTGGGGCTGGCGTCACAGTCTTCCACTAGCTCACGGTCCAGTTTGATATAACCGGTCAGCGAAGTCAGTGTGATATCGCCTACGTCCTTCTCAATCCGTGCAAGAATGCTCCAGCCATCCTGGTCAAGACTTTGCGATTCACTCGTGTGCGAAACGTTGTTCGAAGTTATGCCGAAATTTCTCGGGTTATAACCGGCGTTGTCGGTTCCACCGGGATTCTCGATACCCACACCGCTGACCGGGTCAACAGACATCGGTACCGTTCCGTAGTACATGTGCCGGGTTGAGGTGTCGGAGTATTCTCCCTTTATATTGATGCGCCAGTCGTTGCCGGGTTCAAACAGCAGCTGGGCCCGAACGCTATCGGTCCCGGCCTGACCGCCGTTACCCAGATCCGGGGCCAGGTTCTTGATATAGCCTTTGTTGTGATGGGACAGGAACGAGACGCGCCCGGCCACCTTGTCCGTTAATGCGCCGCCGATACCGCCTTCCGCCTTGATTTCATCAAAGCGGCCGCCGCCCAGTGAAATGAAACCCTGGGGTTCGAATGTCGGTTTGGCGGTGACATAATGCACCAGCCCGGCAGTGGCATTTCTGCCGAACAGCGTGCCCTGCGGTCCGCGCAGCACTTCCGCCCGTTCGATATCGAACATGGAGAAATCAACGGCGGGCACGGAGACCAGGTAGAACTCGTCCACGTACAA
>VYCZ01000239.1 GCA_009843675.1 Gammaproteobacteria bacterium
GGATTTGATTCATGACGGGAATCGCTCAAAAACGAGAGTTTAAGCAACGCGTCCGTCAATGGGCCAAGAAGCTGGATGTCAAGATTGTATGGCTGGGTATTCGCCCAATGAATAACAAGTGGGCATCCTGTTCAACAAACGGCCACCTGAACTTCAATGACGAGTTGCTGGACCTCGATGAAGAACTCTGGGATTACGTCATCGTCCACGAACTGCTTCATTTCTTTGTTCCGAATCACGGCAGGCTCTGGAAAAGCCTGATGCGGGCCCACCTGGGTGATTATGAAAAGCTGGAAGAATCTTTAAGGGTAATCAGCGATCAGAAAAAACGCTCGTTGGCCGACGCGCTAATGGGTATCCCCAGGCTGAATACGGATACGGACGAACTGTTTAAGAGACCCGCCGGTTACTCACGTAACGTGGACCAGTCATAACGATTCATGCGCCACGTATCTGTTTCCTCCAGCAAATAAGCCGGTTATTCGCCGGCATGGCATAGTCGTGTTGCAGGTACAGGTTTGCTGAATTAGCCAGTTCATCAACGTCCTCAAAGTTCCTGATGCCGCTGTGCGGGTCCCGTTGTCTCAGCCAGATGTCGAATCGCGCATTGCTCTCGCTGGTGTGGGCGTTGTCGTAGTTGAACGGGCCGTACAGCGCCAATATACCCTTGTCGGGCAACAGCCGCCCTGCTCCGGCAATCATGGCCCTGACCGAGTCCCAGTCGATGATGTGTATCGTATTTGCGCAAAATACGGCTTCGACATTCAGTTCAGGCCAGTGCGCCTGGTTCACGTCAAGCAACAGGGGTGGAGGCGTATTGGCAAGCTTTGCCTCATCCAGCCACATTTTGATGCCTGCATGATTCTCCTGCAGGTCACTGCTGTACCAGACCAGGTGCGGCAGTTGCTGCGCAAAGTATACGGCGTGCTGGCCGGTGCCGCTGCCAATCTCAAGAACTTCCCTGCAACCGGAGAACAATACCTCAATAATCTCAAGGATCGGTTGCCGGTTGTTATCGCAAGCGGCGGAATAGGGTTTGATAAAGTTTTTCAACGTTGATGATCGAATGTAATGCCTTTATATGCTATTTTCACTAAAGAAGGAATAACCCGCATCTCAATTCACGCGATAGGAGTTGAAACCATGAGCAACAATCCCGCAGACACTAACGACAGAGAAATGATTGAAAAGACCGTTCAGCACTATATTGACGGCGCAATATCCGGAAAGGGTGATGAAATGAAGCCGGCATTCCATGCGGACGCAACCATCTACGGATACGTCGGCGACGACCTGTTTGCCGGTCCCATCCAGGGGCTTTATGACTGGAACGACAACAACGGCGCAGCAACGGAACTCGAGGCGAGAATAGCCGACATCGATATAGTCGGCACCGTTGCCACTGTCCGGCTTGAACTCGACAACTGGACCGGAAATAAATTTACCGACCTGTTCAATTTGCTGAAAGTGGACGGTGAATGGAAGATTATGAACAAGGTCTTTCATCACCATGCCTAGCCCGGCACGGTAGTGTTATTCGGAATACCCGAACCTGTTCCCCGGGGCCATGAAAAAATATAAGGCTGCAGCAGTTTGTGTACTGTTTTTGTGTGCGGCCCTCTCTTCGCCTCAAGACCTGCACGCCAGCAGCTCCAAACTCAGCGATAAAGATGTACAGGACGTCGAGAAAGCGGCAATTGACTCGGAGGAAGAACAAAAGCAACGGCAGGCCATCGCGGTGATGCTGGCCGAATACGAGATCGAGGGCAGGAAACTGCTGGACGGGCTTGACGACGGCGCCGACAGGAGCGGGATTGACCGGCAGGCCGGCGCCCTGCTCTCATCCGGTGAAAAGATCATGGACTGGGCGAGGTTCCGCTTGAAGCAATGTGACGCCTACCTTGAGAAAGCGCTGGAACTCAAGGCTAAGATATCCGACATTACACTGGAAGTACTGGAAAAAGACTATCATCACGATGGCGCATTGCCGAAAGCGCCGCCGGAGTGTTACCACGTAAAGGACACCTTCGTACATCCCGCCACAGTCCTGGTCCTCACCCGTGACGATCCTGAACTCGGAGAGGACACCATTACCGGCATCAGGGCAGAGATCCTGGAAGTGCTCGGACATACGGAGGTCGTCCGGCAACTGGTTATTTATTGATAACTTAACTCCCGATTTCTTATCCGGTCCAGGTGATGACCCACGAAGGTTCGTCAGCGGCTGCAAGAAATTCAGCGTCGGTCCAGAAACCTGCGACCATGGCCAGTCTGTCATTGACATAGATGAGAGGTATGCGTTCACGCAGCCAGGGCGGCGTCCCGGCTTCCTGAAACAGCTTCTTGAGCTTGTGCGTGCAGTTCCTGCCGGGAAGGCGAATCTTCTCTCCTCCGGCGCGGTAGCGGACCTCCACCCGTGCGCCGGCGCATGCCTGCTGCTTCAACCCGCTGCCGCGACCTTCCACCGCCGTCAGTTCTCCATGATCCAGGCGGCAGGGTCCGGTGAAATCCCAGACCTTGACCGCTGTGTTGTCAAAATCTTCCAAGGGCGCGCCCAAGTGGATGTATTGCCCGTAACGTTGCAGTTCCGCTCCCTTCCACCTGATCCGCGACTTCGAGTCCCGTCTCGCCCCGACTACGTCCGTCAGGATATGTGACAACCGGCGGCTGTCCGGAACCGGCAGGTCCAGGATGCGGCACCAGTAACGCAGCATGTTCTTCTGCCTTGGTGCAGGCAGCCGTTTCACCCGCTCGACGTGCAGCGTTGCCGGGTCTTCCGCGCCGCAGATGAGCAGGTCCTGGCGCGCCAGGTCATCGAGCAGCTCCTGGGTTTCGGCCAGGGTATCGATGGCGCGGCTGAGCGGCTGCGCCACGGACGGCCACCTGTCCTTGATTGCGGGCACTACTTCATGGCGCAGGTAATTCCTGTCAGGACGTTTGTCAGCGTTGGAGGGATCCTCAATCCAGTCCAGGTCATGAAGCCGGGCATAGTCCAGCAATTGTTCGCGGGAGTAATGCAGCAACGGGCGCGCGTGCAGTCCTTTTCCAAAGTGGCGCACAGCCCGCATCGACGCCAGGCCCAAGACTCCCGATCCGCGCAACAGGCGCAGCAGGAACGTCTCCAGTTGATCGTCCCGGTGATGTGCGGTCAGCAGGACCTCCCCATCAGCCAGGATGTCTTCGATCGCCGAGTAGCGTTTATGTCTGGCCCAGCCTTCCGGACTCTCCTTTCCCGGACTGCTTGCGTCAACATCCAGCACTTCCAGTTCAACGTCTAGGGCGCGGCAGACCTTCCGGCAATGGCCTGTCCAGGACCGGCTTTCCGGTTGTATGTTGTGATTTACGTGGACTGCCCTGACGCCGAAGCCGCCTTCCCTGCCCAGACATGCCATCAAGTGCAGCAATACGTGGGAATCCAGGCCGCCGCTGTAAGCTATCAGGAATCGTTCACGTTCTGGAAGTGTCTTGAGGAATGCCGCAACGCTTTCAGTGCCGACCTGCATCAGTCATGAAAATGCCCGCAGGACCGAAGCCGCGTTTGCCGGGTTTCCAGAAGTTCTTCAATGCTCAGCTGTTGAAGTTCGTCTAACTGTTCTTTAATCCGGGCGCCGACACTGGACGCCACCTGGTCGTAATTCCTGTGCGCCCCGCCCAGCGGTTCCTCTATGATGGTGTCGATCAGGTCGAGTTTCTGCAGTCTCCGGGCGGTTACGCCCAGAGCTTCGGCCGCGTCTTCCGCCTTGCCCGAGTCCTTCCAGAGTATGGAGGCGCACCCCTCGGGCGATATCACCGAGTAGGTGCTGTATTGCAGCATGTTCAACCTGTCGCCCACGCCGATTGCCAGGGCGCCGCCGGAACCTCCCTCGCCGATGACGACGGAGATGATCGGCGTGCGCAACTCCGACATGACCATCAGGTTCCTGGCAATGGCCTCGCTTTGCCCGCGTTCTTCGGCGCCGATGCCGGGGTAAGCGCCCGGCGTGTCGATAAAGGTCAGCACCGGCAGTTTGAATCTCTCCGCAAGCTGCATGATGCGCAGGGCCTTGCGATAACCTTCCGGTCTGGGCATGCCGTAGTTCCGGTGAATGCGCTCCTTGATGTCCCTGCCCTTCTGGTGCCCTACCAGCGCGACCGGTTCGCCCTCGAACCGGGCAATACCGGTCACTATCGCGGGGTCGTCGGCAAAATTACGATCGCCGTGCAGTTCGATAAAATCGGTAAATATCCTGCTCACGTAGTCCAGGGTGTAGGGCCTGAGGGGATGCCTGGCTATCTGGGAGATCTGCCAGGCATTGAGAGTCGCAAAAATTGCCTGGGTCAGGTCCTTGCTGCGTTTTTGCAGGCGCGTGATCTCGTCGTGGATATTCAGTTCGCCATCGTCGCTGACATGGCGCAACTCCTCGATCTTCGCCTCCAGCTCAGCTATGGGCTGCTCAAAATCAAGAAAATTGACTGACTGCTGCTGTTCCATTGTGCGGGCCTGAGCAGGATTAAAGGGTTAAAGGCTCACCCTGCCCGGAAAGTCCAGGCATACATTCGTCATGCCAACCATGTGGGTAAGTTCAGTCAATAATTCGTCACTGATATTTACGTCCCACCCGCTGCCGAAACTCAGGAGGGTTGAGACATTGCCGTTATTATATTCCATTAAAACCCGGTTTGTCCCGCTACCATAACGCGACAATACCTCCTTGAGACCGGAAACAAATTCGTCATCCAGCATTTTCTTGTTTATTTTCAATCGGATAGACGCATATCGCCGGCGCAGTTCAGCAAGCGGGTAAACCTCGGCGGCAACGATGGATACACCTGTCTCGTAATAGTCGTCTTCGACCGCTTCGCCCTTGATGACGACAAGCTGGTCTTTCTGTATCAGTTCACCGTACTTCTGGTAGTTCTCGTTGTAAACTGTGACCTGGACCCGTGCGGTTTTATCATCCAGCACCAATTCCGCCATGCGTCCCCTGACCCCGGTGCGGATGCGCAGGTTTTCAATATAACCGGCAACCGTCAGGTTCATGCCTGCCTTGACCTTGTTCAACCCTGATGTAATGAAGGGCGCCAGCTCATGTTCAAAACGTGTGATGGGGTGACCTTCCAGGTAAAACCCGAGGGTCTCCTTCTCCCCTTTGAGACGTACGAGATCCTCCCAGTCAGGCGCCCCGACATAGGGAATTTCAGCTTCGCCATTACTGCCTGCAGGCGACGCCAGCAAGTC
>VYCZ01000009.1 GCA_009843675.1 Gammaproteobacteria bacterium
TCCTTTGACGGAGCACTGATTATCCACAGGGAATTAAACGGGAGTCGGCAATGCAATTCTTTTTTTATGGTACGTATCTTATTGATTATTAAGGAATAAATTGCTTTTTCCCGAATTGCGTCCGTACAATAATAGCTACTCTAAATAATGAATCTTACGATTAATAGAGATGTTTTCCTGCCCGTGTTGAACAATCTCAACGGTGTCGTGGAAACCCGTCCGACTCTGGCAATTCTCGCAAATGTTCTACTGAACGTATCTCCACAACAGTTACGCTTGACGACAACGGATATGGAAGTCGAACTTTCCGAAGCTATTTCAGGTGAGTTCGGACAAACCGGCGAGGTTACCATACCGGCGAGAAAAATACTGGACATCTGCCGGACATTGCCGGAAGGAGCTGAAATCACGTTATCGGTTGAGGACGAGCGTGTGAATGTTTCATCGGGAAGATGCCGGTTTTCGCTGTTATCGCTACCTGCGCAGGAGTTTCCCCTCGTTGACCCCGGGGACGCAGATATCAGCTTCACGCTTCCGCAAAAACAGTTCAAATCCCTGCTGGACAGGACAGCATTCGCCATGGCCAGGCAGGATGTGCGATATTACCTTAACGGCGTATTACTTGAGGCGCAGAATGACAGGTTGCGTGCGGTGGCAACAGACGGACACAGGCTGGCTCTGTGCGACGTAGACATCACAATTCCCGCGGAAGAGAAAAAGCAGTTGATCATACCGAGAAAAGGTGTACAGGAACTGGTACGTCTGGTGCGGGAAACGGAAGCGGAAATGGAAGTTGTCATGAGCAGGAACCACATTCGTGTTGTCCTGGACGACCTGGTCTTTACCAGTAAGCTGATAGATGGGAAGTACCCCGATTACAACAGGGTAATACCGGAAATTTCGGCGAATCCTGTGCGGGCGCAACGGGAAACGCTGAAAAAGAGCCTCAGCAGGGCATCTATTCTTTCCAGCGACAAGTATCGGGGAGTAAAAATCTCATTGGAACAGGATAAACTGAGGTCCCTGGTTCACAACCCGGAGCAGGAGCAGGCGGAAGACGAGATTGATGTGGAATATTCAGGAGAAGATATTGAAGTTGGGTTTAATGTGAGCTACCTGCTTGATGCGGTCAGCATCGTCCAAACAGACAAGGTAAGGCTTTCGGTTTCGTCCCCGAAGAGCGGCTGTCTGGTACTGCCCGAGGAAGGGGGAGAGTGTAAGTACATCGTCATGCCGCTGTTGCTGTAGCCCGGATTTCTCACCAGGCCGCTTTTTGCTATTTTCACTATTTCGATATGATTCACAGCGCTCGATGCGCCTTCGCTATTGTTCAACAAGCGGCCGATGTACATAGAATGGCTGCAAGTCAGAAACGTTCGCAATCTATCCGATCAGAGAATTGAGCCGGGCCCGGTTCTGAATGTGATTTGCGGACCCAACGGCAGCGGCAAGACGGCGCTGTTGGAAGCGATACATATCCTGGGCCGTTGCCGGTCTTTCCGTACTGCCGGCATCAACCGCGTTATCCGTTACCAACAAAGAGAATTACAAATCAGTGCGGGATTGCGATTGCCGGACCGGACGCTGGCGGTAACGGGCGTTGAGCGGAGCAGGACAGCGTTGAACATTCGTTATAATCAACGAACAGTGCGCAAGGTTTCGGAGCAGGCGGCGTTAATTCCTGTCATCACCGTCACTCCGGAAAGCCACAGGCTGGTTTCCGGAAGCCCCGTTTTCCGCAGGCGCTGGTTGGATTGGGCAATGTTTCACGTGAAACCGGACTATATCGAGACCTGGAGGGATTACCACAGGGCCCTGAAAAACCGTAACAGCTTACTGAGGAAGAACAAGGCCGACCAGCTTGCCCCGTGGGAACAAGCCATGTGGCGGGCAGCGAAGGAGTTGACAATTCAACGGAATGCATTCATCAGGGAGTTATCCGGCGCGATGGAAACAGCGATGCGTCAACTCCGGATACCGCAGACCACGCTTGAGTACGATTGTGGCTGGCAGGCGGGCGTTGACCTGGACCACTATCTGGCGGAGCAGCGCCGCGGGGATATGGAAAGAGGCGTGACGCGCCACGGACTGCACCGGAGTGATATTACGATATGTCAGGACGGGAGAGAAATCGGGCACTTTTATTCTCGCGGACAGATCAAACTTTGTATTACAGCGTTATCACTGGCGCTGGACAGTGTATTCAGAAACAGGACACAGCGCTCTCCTATTATCCTGGTAGATGATCTGACGGCGGAACTGGACCATGCGGGACAACAGCGGAGCATTCAGGCATTGGCGGGGCAGGGAGGACAGGTGTTTATAACGACTACAGGAAATCTGCCGCAGGTAAATCAATTGCCGACAAAGATGTTTCACGTGGAACAAGGTCGGTTCGCCTCCTGACAAGCCCGGAATTCTCACCGGGGGATGCGCTAACAGGCGGCCAGGTGAGAAATCGGGGCATGGCCGGTGTCGCAACAGGCCGGTTCATGTTGCGGTGAACAATCGGGGCGTGATAAAATGTGTCTTTTCCGAAAGGACAGCGGTGGTGGAAAACAACAGCTACGATTCTTCAAAAATCAAGGTATTAAAGGGGCTTGACGCGGTCAAGAAACGCCCCGGCATGTATATCGGAGACACGGATGACGGAACCGGCCTGCATCACATGGTTTTTGAAGTGGTCGATAACAGCATTGATGAAGCCCTGGCCGGCTATTGTTCAGAGATAAAGGTCATTATCCACACCGATGAATCCGTCACGGTCGTTGATAACGGTCGCGGGATTCCGGTTGGTGCGCATGCTGAAGAAGGCATATCCGCAGCCGAAGTGATCATGACCACCCTGCATTCCGGCGGCAAGTTTGACGATAACTCCTACAAGGTATCGGGCGGCCTGCACGGGGTTGGTGTATCGGTGGTGAATGCGCTGTCCCAGTCGCTGGAAATGACGATATGCCGCGATGGATATATGTTCAAGCAGGAGTACGCGGACGGCAAGCCGGCGGCGCCCCTGGAACAGGTCGAGCCATCGGACCAGACCGGGACGGAAATACGGTTTCTTCCCAGCAGGCAGGTTTTTACCAACGTTGAGTTCCATTATGACATCCTGGCCAAACGCCTGCGCGAACTGTCGTTTCTCAATTCCGGCGTAAGGATAGAGCTTCGGGACGAGCGCAACGGCAAACGCGATCTGTTTGAATACAAGGGGGGCATCGCCGAGTTTGTCAGGCATTTGAACAGGAACAAGACGCCCCTGCATGAGACGGTTATAAATATCGACGCTGAACGCGACGGTATCATCATTCAACTGGCCATGCAGTGGAACGATTCCTACCAGGAAAACATTTTCTGTTTTACCAACAATATCCCGCAACGTGACGGAGGAACGCACCTTGCCGGTTTTCGCGGAGCGTTAACCCGCAGCCTGACCACGTACATGGATCAAACCGGCGTGTCTGCCAAGGCGAAGACCCAGGTAGCGGGGGACGACGTCAGGGAGGGGTTGACGGCGGTGCTTTCCATAAAGATTGCCGACCCCAAGTTTTCATCCCAAACCAAGGACAAACTGGTATCAAGCGAGGTCCGTCCGGCGGTGGAATCGTCGGTTCATGAGAAGCTGCAGGAATTTTTGCTTGAACGTCCCGCCGAGGCGAAAACCGTCTGCGAAAAGATCGTCGATGCCGCCAGGGCGCGGGAGGCGGCCCGGAAAGCGCGGGAGTTGACCCGCAGAAAAACGGCCCTGGATATTGCAGGGTTGCCGGGCAAGCTGGCAGATTGTCAGGAAAAAGACCCGTCAGCCTCCGAGCTGTTTCTGGTGGAAGGCGATTCGGCGGGCGGGTCGGCAAAACAGGGGAGAGACCGCCGCTATCAGGCGATTTTACCGTTGAAGGGGAAGATTCTGAACGTGGAGAAAGCGCGTTTTGACAAGATGCTTTCGTCCTCGGAAGTAGGCACCTTGATCACGGCCCTGGGCTGTGGAATAGGCAAGGATGAATTTGACGTCAGCAAACTGCGTTACCACAGGGTGATCATCATGACTGATGCGGACGTGGACGGCTCCCATATCCGCACCTTGTTGTTGACGTTTTTTTACCGCCAGATGCCGGAGTTGCTGGAGCGCGGCCATGTCTATATTGCACAACCGCCGCTGTTCAAAATAAAAAAAGGGAAAAAGGAGCGCTACCTGAAAGACGATATCGAGAAGGAAGCCTACCTGCTGGAGCTGGCCATGGCGGGCGCCGAACTGGAGACCGCGGAGGGAGAACAGGTGGACGAAGCAAGGAAGAACAAGCTGGGCACGCTGTACCTGAAAATGAAACAAGAGCGGGAACGGCTGGCCAGGCACTACCATCCGGACGTGGTCGACGCAATCTGCAGCATGCCCCGGCTCAGCGCCAGGGACTGTTCTGACCGGGAACGCATGCAGGCATGGTTCCATGAACTGCGGGACAGGCTGTCCGCCGGCGCCACGGCCAGCACACAGTACCGCGCCGAGGTATTTCCCGGGCCGGGGAAAAGAGGATATGGCGGACGCATTGACATAGACATTCACGGCGTTACCTCCGCCAATATTTTTAATCCCGGGTTTTTCGCATCATCCGAATACCGGCGTCTCATGGCGCCGGAAGAACAGTTCGGGGACGCCGGGATAACGATCCGGGCCGGGGAAAAGCAGCATTCCGGCGGGTCGGTCACGGAGGCCGTTGACTGGCTTCTGGTCGAAGCGAGCCAGGGCCTGCATGTCCAGCGCTACAAAGGCCTGGGAGAGATGAATCCTGAGCAGTTATGGGAAACGACCATGAACGCCACCACGCGCAACCTGTACCAGGTGAACATCGAGGATGCCGTCGCAGCAGACGAAGTGTTCACGACCCTTATGGGCGATCAGGTTGAACCGCGCCGGGAATTCATCGAGGCCCACGCCCTCACGGTACAAAACCTCGATACCTGATCAGCGGCCGGTGGGCGCGGCGCGCGCCAGGCACCAGACTTGCACATGATATGCGCCGCTTCGTTTCAGCAGGCGGGACAGTTCATCCGCCGTCGCGCCGGTAGTCAGGATGTCGTCCACAATAGCAATATTCTTATAAGGCATTGTTTTTAATATGGAAAATGCGCCACTTACGTTTTTCTTGCGTTGTCCTGGCGGCAGTTCAAATTGTTGCGCCGTGGGCTTGTGCCTGCGCACAAGCTGATCATCGACCGGCAGGGACA
>VYCZ01000206.1 GCA_009843675.1 Gammaproteobacteria bacterium
CGTCGAACCGCTGCGCAATGTCGGGGTCATTTCTTCCTTCGCCTGGTTTTTGACGAGGTTCATTAACCGGGCTGAAGCGCACTATCTCAAGTTGCGGTCAGAGGCCGGCGAGCCGTTTGACCGCACCACGGCCGATGCCATTGCCAAGTTGTTGCGCATAACGATTATCGTCATTGCGTTCCTCATCCTGTTGCAGACCTTGGGTTTCAGTGTGGCCGGGGTACTGGCCTTCGGCGGCGTTGGCGGCATCGTGGTCGGGTTCGCCGCCAGGGATTTACTGGCCAATTTTTTTGGCGGCCTGATGATCTACATGGACCGGCCTTTCGAGGTGGGCGACTGGATCCGTTCACCGGATAAGGAGATAGAGGGAACGGTAGAGAATATCGGCTGGAGGCTGACGCGCATACGCACCTTCGACAAGCGGCCGCTGTACGTTCCCAATTCCGTGTTTACCAATATTGCCGTTGAGAATCCGCAGCGGATGACCAACCGGCGCATCTACGAAACCATCGGGATTCGCTACGAAGATGCAGGCAGGATGGCCGCGATTACCCGTGACGTGAAACAGATGCTGCGCGAGCATCCCGAGATTGATACCAGGCAGACGATGATCGTCAATTTTGTCGAGTTTGCGCCTTCTTCCCTGGACTTTTTTGTCTATACCTTTACCAAAACGACCGAATGGATCAGGTTTCACGAGATCAAGGAAGACGTCATGTTGAAGATCCTGGAAATTATCGAGAAGAATGGCGCAGAAAGCGCTTTTCCCACCTCGACGATACATATCGCTCCCCAGCAGGACGGGGGACCGGGACCGGAGCGCTGAGCCGTTTCCCATGCTCCTGAATTTTACGAAAATGCACGGGCTGGGCAATGATTTCGTGGTCATCAATGCCCTGGCGCAGGCGGTTGATCTGGGTAGTGAGCAGGTGCGCAGGATTGCACACCGGCGCTTCGGCATCGGGTGCGATCAAGTGCTCTTGATCCGGCCCGCCCGTAACGGCGCAGCGGATTTTCTGTGCAGCATCTATAACTCGGATGGCAGTGAAGCCGAACAATGCGGCAACGGCATGCGTTGTGTCGCTGCGTACCTGCGCGATAACGGCATCATCAGTAAGGATGAATTGGTCGCCGAAACCGGGGCCGGATTGGTAAAGCTTTGTTTTGAGGGTGATCTCGTCAGGGTGAACATGGGCCGCCCCGATTTCGAACCCCGGCGCATACCACTTGCCGCAACCGGGCAAAGACAACTCTACACTGTTGAAGTGGACGGAACGGACATTGAGTTCGCAGCCCTGTCCCTGGGCAACCCCCATGCCGTCATAGCAGTCGATGACGTCGACTGCGCGCCTGTAACCGTAATCGGCCCACAGCTTCAACATTTTGACTTGTTTCCCAACAGTGTGAACGTGGGGTTCATGCAGGTTCTGGACAGCTCGCATATCAGGTTGCGGGTATACGAACGCGGCGCCGGTGAGACGCTTGCCTGCGGCACCGGGGCCTGCGCAGCCGTGATCGCGGGAATTAAGGTGTATAATCTTGACAGCAATGTCGAGGTATCACTGCCTGGCGGCAGTCTGAAAGTATCCTGGGACGGTAACGATGAACCGGTCTGGATGACAGGACCGGGTACAACCGTATACGAGGGAAGCATCGAGTTATGAAAATGACAGAAAAACTACCGGAAGGCACTCCGATCAGCGCCGAAGAGGTTGAGATTTACATCAGGAACAACCCGGATTTCTTTCTCACACGGCAGGATCTCCTGGCCGATATGGCCATACCTCACGGCACCGGAGCGGCCGTTTCCCTGGTGGAAAAACAGGTCAAGGTGCTGCGCGAACAGAACGAACAGGCCCGCAAACGCCTGCATGAATTGATTGAAATAGCCAAGCTCAATGAAGATCTGGCGCACCGGATGCACCACCTCGTGCTGACCCTGATAGACGCAGACGATCCCGAAGAGATATTCAAAACGCTTTATGAAAACCTGAAACGTAATTTCAGGGCGGAACAGGTGGTCATAAGACTGTTTGCCGAACCGTCAGGAAGCGCAGGCCCCGCGCTGGCTGAGTTTGTCGGGAAACAGGCGGGGGAAGCGGGCTTTTTCGACTCGTTGATCGAGAAACGGTTGCCGACTGTAGGAGTGCCGGCCCTCGAGCAACAGGCATTTTTGTTCGGCCCCGACGGCGCCGATATCGCATCGGTGGTACTGGTGCCGTTGCGCGGAAGCGATTGGGGCGGCGTGCTGGCGATAGGCAGCCGGGATCCGGACCGCTTCCAGAAAGGCATGGGCGTTGAGTTGCTGGCGAATATGGGTGAGGTGCTCAGCTTCATCCTGAAACCCTGGATAGCGACGTAACACGCTGGCGTGAGAGAGTCCGAAATCGCCAAGATCGATGCGTTCCTGGGAACCCTGCAACACCTCTCGATCCATACGCGCAAGGCATACGCCGGCGACCTGGCGTTTTTTCTGAATTACTGCAAGGAACTCGATGTCGTTAAATGGCAGGACCTGGACGGCCGCCAGGTACGCGGCTATATCACGCAAAGACACAGGCAGGGAACAGGCGGCAGGAGTCTGCGGCGCAACCTGTCTTCCATCAGGGCGTTCTACAAGTACCTGTTGGCCAAGGGAGAGGTAACGAAGAACCCGGCGGAAGGGATTACGACGCCGAAGACCGAAAAACGGCTGCCGAAAACGCTGGACGTGGACCAGACGTCCCGGCTGGTCGAGATCAAGGGTGACAAGGCGCTCACGTTGCGTGACCGGGCCATACTGGAATTGATGTATTCTTCGGGGCTGCGGCTTGCGGAATGTGTCAGCCTGGACATTTATAGCGTAGACATCCGGGACGGGCTGGTAACCGTTACCGGAAAAGGCAACAAAACGCGCAAGGTGCCGGTGGGGAATTATGCGCTGGATGCAGTCGGCGCATGGCTGAAGGTCAGGCCGCAACTGGCGGCGCTGGACGAGACCGCCTTGTTTGTCAGTACCCGCGGCAAGCGCATCAGCGCCCGCTCCGTGCAGCAACGCATGCGCCACTGGGCATTGAAACAAGGCCTGGATACCAACGTGCATCCGCACATGCTGCGCCATTCATTCGCCACCCACCTGCTGGAATCCAGCGGCGATCTCAGGGCGGTACAGGAATTGCTGGGGCATGCGGATATCAGTACCACGCAAGTCTACACCAGCCTGGATTTCCAGCACCTGGCAAGCGTGTACGACCAGACCCACCCGCGCGCCAGGAAAAAATGATATACGGGGTCAGAGTAAGAAATTCGAAGAATTTTTACTCTGACCCCAAAATTCACCGGGCCTTCAACAAACGCTCCTTTTGCAGCTGCCAGTCCCGGTCCCGCTCAGCCTGGCGTTTGTCATGGGTTTTCTTCCCCTTGGCAACACCGATGGCCAGCTTGGCCCGGCTGTTTTTCCAGTACATCGTCAGCGGTATCACGGTATACCCCTGCCGTTCCACCGCGTTTGCCAGACGGTTTATCTCAGCCCGGTTCAGCAGTAGTTTGCGGGTTCTCTGTGGGTCGGGCCTGACGTGTGTGGAGGCCGTCGGCAACGGTGTGATCAAGGCGCCGAACAGGAACGCCTCCCTGTCTTTCAGCAGGACATAACTCTCGTTGATCTGTATCTTTCCGGCGCGCAGGCTTTTTACTTCCCATCCCTCCAGGACCAGGCCGGCCTCGAACTTGTCTTCTATGGAATATTCAAACCGCGCCTTTTTATTCCGGGCGATCGTATTGTCCGGAGTTTTGTCTTTCTTCTTTGCCACCGGTAATCCTGCGGGAAGGGTTCATAGGAAGTATATCATTCGATGGGTGTCCCATATTTGCTGACTGCTTACAGGCTTGTATAACAGGGCGAATTCCCGCAGAATCGCAAAAAAACCAAGGGAGAAGAAATGGCTGCCAATCGCACTTCGATTCATGGCCAGTGGTCGTCAAGGTGGATATTCGTTCTTGCGGCGACGGGCTCTGCCGTCGGACTGGGCAATATCTGGAGGTTCCCCTACATCACCGCGGAAAATGGCGGCGGCGCGTTCGTGCTCATCTACCTGGTCTGTATCGTCCTGGTGGGCCTGCCGATCATGATGTCGGAAATCATGCTTGGCCGCCGGGGGCGCCGCAGTCCCATCCATACCATGGAGGTGCTGGCCGAGGAAGAAGGGCGCAGCAGGCACTGGCGCCTGGTAGGGGTATTGGGGGTATTTGCCGGCTTTTTCATCCTGACTTTCTACAGCATCGTGGCCGGCTGGACCCTGGCTTATATCCTGCGCGCAGCATCAGGCATGTTTAACGGGGCGAGCGCACAGGAGACACAGGATATTTTTAATGCACTGGTGTCCGACCCGGAACGCCTGCTGGCCTGGCACACCATCTTCATGATCATGACCGTGTTCGTCGTATCCAGGGGCGTAAAACAGGGGCTGGAACAGGCAGTCCGTTACCTGATGCCGGCCCTGTTCCTGCTGTTGCTGTTCCTGGTGGGCTACTCGGCGACCACCAGCGGTTTTTCCGATGCCGTATCCTACCTGTTCAAACCGGATTTCAGCCAAGTCGGTCCATCCACGATACTGGTTGCCCTGGGCCAGGCATTCTTCAGCCTGAGCCTGGGTATGGGCGCCATCATGACCTATGGTTCGTACCTGTCCGAACGCGCCTCCATTCCCGGCACCACCGCGTACATCGGGGTGATGGATACCGGCGTCGCACTGCTGGCCGGCCTGGCCATCTTTCCCATCATGTTCAGTTTCGGCCTGCAACCGGAAGAAGGCGGGCCGGGCCTCATATTCATGATACTGCCGATTGCTTTCGGCCAGATGTCGTACGGCAGTGTCCTGGCCTTCATCTTCTTTACCCTGCTGATGTTTGCCGCCTGGACATCTGCCCTGTCCATTCTTGAACCCATAACCGCGTGGCTCGTGGAAAAGACGGGTTACACCAGGACGAAGGCGGCAATATGCTCCGGGTTTGTAGCCTGGTTGCTGGGACTGGGTTCCCTGTTGTCCCTGAATCTCTGGTCCGAGGTAAAGTTGTTCGGAATGACATTCTTCGGTCTGATGGAGCACCTGTCAGTCAATATCATGTTGCCTGTGGGCGGCTTGTTGATATCCGTTTTTGCCGCCTGGTTCATGTCGAAGTCATCCTCTTTTGCCGAACTGAAGTTAAGCAACAATGCTTACC
>VYCZ01000436.1 GCA_009843675.1 Gammaproteobacteria bacterium
CAGGAGGTCTTCGGGAGCCGCTCCCGCATGCAGTTTCTGGAGCGCCGTTTCCAGTACATCCGCGCGCGCCTGTTGTGCTTGGTTGCGCAAGGCCCGGATGGTCGCGACGGTGTCCTGTGAATTAACCCAGTCCATGAAATGGATCACCTCGGCGTCGATGATCTGCTCCGCCTGCCGTACCGCCTCGCGCCGTGTTTTTATGTTGTCGTCAATAATGCTTTTCAGGTCGTCTACCGTGTACAGGTAAATGTCCTCCAGTTCGCCCACTTCGGGTTCCACGTCCCGGGGTACGGCTATATCGAGGACAAATACCGGCCTGTGTTTGCGCTGTAAAAGCGCAGCTTCCATCATGTCCGTGCGCAGCAGCGGCCTGGGGCTGGCGGTGGATGAGATGACGATGTCGGCCTCGTCCAGGTGCCGGGGTATTTCCTCCAGCGTGATGGTGTAAGCGGAATATTGCTGCGCCAGTTTCTGCGCTCTTTCCAGTGTGCGGTTGGCGACGATCATCTTGTGCAGACCGCTCTCGTGCAGGTGCTTTGCCGCAAGCTCTATGGTTTCCCCGGCGCCGATGAGCAAAACCGTTTGCCTCGACAGGTCGCCGAATATCTGACTGGCCAGACGCACGGCCGCGTACGCGACGGACACGGGGTGGTCCCCGATCATGGTGTTGCTGCGCACGTCCTTGGCTACCTTGAACGAATGCTGGAACAGCCGGTTAAGCAATCTACCGGTGCTGCCTGCTTCCCTGGCGGTCTGGTACGCCCGCTTGAGTTGTCCAAGTACCTGGGGTTCCCCGATCACCATCGAATCCAGTCCGCTGGCCACACGCAACACGTGCTTGACCGCGCCGGGGCCCGGATGGGAATAAAGATAGCCATGCAGTTCGTTTTTGCGGCAACCGTGAAATCCGGAAAACCAGTCGATAGGCCAGGACTGATCGGACGCGTTCAGGTTGCAGTAAATTTCAGTGCGGTTGCAGGTGGACAGGATGGCCGCCTCATCAATGTCTGTGTGCCCGGTCAATTCGGTGAGCGCCCCGGACAGCACGTCCTCGCCGAAGGTCACTTTTTCGCGCACCTCCAGGGGAGCAGTCGTATGGTTGAGACCAAAAGCCAGAAGCGCCATAATCCTTTATATTCTATCACGTTGTCGTATTCTCATTTCAGGATATAATCGCGGGGATGAGCATCGAACCGGGATTGAGAATACTCCGCTGCCTCGCAAGAATCGCCCTGCCGGGCGTTATCGCGCTCATGGCGGCAGCCTGTGCCCAGACGAACCTGAGTACGGTAACGCCCGTAGAACCCGGGCCGGAACCGGAGCAGGAGGAAGCGCAGGCACGTATTACCGGCGTTGAACCGGTGCGTCCCAGTATAGCGCTTTCGGAATACCTGCTCTACAAACTGCTGCTGGCCGAAATTGCAGGGCACAGGGGCATGCTCGATACTTCGATCGAGTATTACCTGGACCTGGCGCGCCATACCAAGGACCACCGTATTGTAGAGCGGGCCGCACGCATCGCGGTATACGCCCGGGACGATGACGCGGCCCTTGCCGCGGCCCGGTTATGGGTGGAACTGGACCCGCGCAATCCCGATCCGCACCAGGTGCTGGCAATCATGAAATTGCGCGCCGGCGACCTGGAGCAGGCCGCTGAGCACTTGCAGGATATTTTCGCATATTCAGAAGGGGAAGCGGACGAGAAGTTATGGATGATTGCCAACCTGCTGGGAAGTGAAAAAGACAAGGAAGCGGTGCTGGAGGTAATGGAGAAACTGGTTGCAACGCAGGATAGCTCCCCCGGCGCCCTGTATGCTTTCGCGCATGTCGCGGCCAGGCTGGAAGACCTGGAACGCTCAAGGGAACTGCTTGAGGATACGTTGGCCCTGGCGCCGGATAATAACAACGCGGCGCTCAGCTATATCTCCATCCTGCAGCGTCTGGACCGGGAACAGGAAGCATTGTCATGGCTGGAAAAGAAGCTGGCGAAGGGCGGAGAGAATGATTTCAACCTGCGCATGGCTTATGCAAGGTTGTTGATGGAGGTCAGGCAATTCGGTAAGGCCCTGGACCAGTTCGAACTGCTGGTTGACCGGGAACCTGAAAATATAGAAGTCCTGTATGCCCTCGGGTTGCTGTACCTGCAGAGCAGCCGTCTCGAAGAGGCAGAAACGCTTTTCAAAAAATTGTCGGCGCAGGAACACCTGACGGATACCGCCAATTACTATCTCGGACGCATCGCAGAGGAAAAACGGCTCTATGACGAAGCCGGTGACTGGTACCAGGGCGTATATAAAGGCGAACACTATTTTGACGCCCAGGTAAGACTCGCCATGCTGCTGGCGAGACAAGGGCAGGTGGACGAGGCGCGCAACCACCTTCAATCCATTCGGTCGAGGAGCGGGCAACAGGCGCTGGTCATAGTCCAGGCTGAGGGTGATTTACTGATCCAGGCGGGACGTTACGAAGAAGCTATCGCAGTCTATACCGAAGCGCTTGATGACGGATACAACCCGGACCTGTTGTATGCCCGGGCCATGGCTGCGGAAAAAATCGGCAGGCTGGATCTGCTGGAAAAGGATCTCAGGTCCATACTTGAGCGCGAACCGGATCACGCCCAGGCGCTCAACGCGTTGGGATACACCCTGACGGACGCCACCGACAGGCATGCGGAGGCCTATGATCTGATCAAAAAAGCCCTGGAGCTGCGCCCGAATGATTTCTATATCCTGGACAGCATGGGCTGGGTCCTGTACCGGTTGGGACGCCTGGATGAAGCCATCGAATACCTCAGGAAAGCCCTCAGCATCAGGCAGGACCCGGAAATCGCCGCCCACCTGGGCGAGGTGCTCTGGGTCAGGGGCGAGAGGGAACAGGCGAAGGAAGTCTGGGAAACGGCCCTGCAGCAGACCCCCGAAGATACACGACTGCTGGATGTGATTGAACGTTTCGACCCTTAACCCGCAATTCTCGCCAGGCCGCATAATCCCTGCAATTCTGCTGCTGGCTATCTCCTTGTCGGCTTGCGTGCAGGCGCCGGTTGAAAACAAGCTCATCCCTTCATGGGATGCCCGCGTGGATGAATTGATGGGAATGGAAACCTGGAACCTGAAAGGCAGGATAGCCGTGCGCACGCGCGACGAATCCGGATCGGGTTCCCTGCATTGGGCGCAGCGCCGGGATGAATATGACCTCCGTGTGATTACCCCTTTCTCCGGTGGCGTGTATGAACTGTCCGGCACTGCCGGCACCGTCTCGTTACTCACCCCGGACAAAAATATGTTACAGGCCGGGGACGCTGAGTCCCTGCTGCAACAAGCCGCGGGGTGGCGCTTCCCGGTGTCCGAAATGGTGTTCTGGATAAGAGGCCTTCCGGCCCCGTCCCTACAGGTGGACCGGTTGCTGCTTGACGGGGAAAACAGGGTGAGCGAGTTGAGCCAGGGCGGCTGGTCCATACGCTATAAAAGATACACCGGGATCGGCGGCGTCAGTATGCCGGCAAGACTGGACCTGGAAAACGGAGAGGTGAGCGTGCGCCTGTCCGTCAGGGAATGGAACTTGGACCGATGACGTCAAGCCCCTGGCCGGCGCCGGCAAAAATAAATCACTTTCTGCACGTCACCGGCCGACGGGAAGACGGCTACCACCTGCTGCAGACCGTGTTCCAGTTCCTGGACCTGGTCGACGAGTTGCGGATTACCGCGAGCGCAGACGGCCGCATCAGGTGCCGGCGCAATTACCAACAGGTGGAGGAACAGGACGACCTGGTGATCAGGGCGGCGAAACTGCTCCAGGAACTTGGGGGCAGTACCTGTGGCGCAGACATCCGCGTTGATAAAAAAATCCCCATCGGCGGTGGACTGGGGGGCGGCAGTTCCAATGCGGCAACGACCCTGGTGGCCTTGAACTGCCTATGGGATACCGGTTTGACTACAGACCAGCTCACCGAGGCGGGGCTTACCCTGGGAGCGGATGTCCCGGTATTCATACGCGGGTTTGCCGCCTGGGGAGAGGGGGTGGGAGAGCAACTGGAACCCGTCGAAGTGCCGGAAGACTGGTATCTGCTGGTCTACCCCAATGTCCCGGTCACAACCGCGCAGGTATTCAATGCCCCGGCGCTCGAACGCGCAACGCCCAGGGTCACGCTGGACGATTTCCGGCAGGGAAAATGCCGCAATGACTGCGAACCGGTAGTGCGACAAATCTGTCCCGAAGTGGCGGCGGCGCTGGACTGGCTCGATGCCCGGGCAAAAGCCCGCTTGTCCGGCACAGGGGCAAGCGTGTTCGCCGCGTTTCCGGAACGGGAGCAGGCCGCCCGACTGCTGCGCGAACTGCCGGCAAAATGGCAGGGCTTTGTCACCAGGGGGTGTAACCGCTCCCCGCTGATGGAGAGGCTGGCCTTGGAAAAAGGCTGACGCCGGTAGAGCAATCAATGAAACCCTGAGGTTGAGTCAGAGGGTCCTCAATAAGGTGCTTACTCTTCTACAACTCTGTTATTGTGGGTTGTTGGTCGGACTCGTTCACTAAGATTATGAAATACCGGAAGCACCAGGATTCGTCATCTCCTTCGTATCCCACCAGCAGGAATTTATCCCCTTTCTGGCTGCCTTCATATGCGCCGACCCAATCACAGATCTTGTTGGCGATGGCTTCTGCGCCGTTCTTACAGTACCCCTCGTCGAATACCACCACCCGAACTGTGGCACGCGCAAGAAGGGGCTTTTCATAATCATCCTTAACGTCACCAGGATTACTCCATTCACACTCGGCAACCACCGGACCCGATTCCAGAAAACCACTTTTGTCGTATTTAATCCAGATTACGCATTCACCGCCGTCTATGTCCTGCTCGTTAGCAAATCGAGAAGACACCCAAACGGAACAGCCAAATCTTCGACCAATACGATATAAGGAATTCAGGGTCGCACTGGTCCATTGTATTTCACTTCTAACACCAGTCTGGCCCAGGTTCTTGAACTCTTTGAGTGCGGTATCAATGATTCTTTCAGGGTTCAATTTGATTTTTCCTGTATACCGATAAATATCTACGTAGTGCACATTGTGCGACCTGACCCCTTTACGCGCGCAGTTTGTATTGCGCTCGCAATAGCTCGGCCAGTTCATCCTCGCTTTCTATTATCCACAGCCCTGCGTCAGGA